>DAHVOF010000082.1 GCA_027318945.1 Actinomycetota bacterium
TCTCTTCTGGGCGACGTTCTTGCCGGAGCTTTCCAAGGTCCCACTGGCAGAACGGACTATATTCTTGACATCGGATACCATCCAATTACAGCGAATCGAAGAATCTCATGCCACTCCGTATACCTCCCCGAAGGACTTCCACATGGAGGCATAAAGTCCGTCGGCCTCAAGGAGCACATCATGGGAGCCAGTCTCTGCCACTCGGCCGTCCTCGATGACAAAGATACGATCAGCTCGCGCAGCAGTTGGAAGCCTGTGCGCAACAATAACAGTGGTGCGTCCCCTCGAAAGAACGCCCATGGCGGAACTAACTCGGGCCTCAGCCGCAAGGTCAAGATTCGCGGTCGCTTCGTCAAGAAGAAGGATCGAAGAATTAGCCAAGTGCGCCCTAGCCAAAGCAACAAGCTGCCGCTGACCAGCAGAAAGCGCTTTCCCACGCTCGGCGACAAAGAAATCGTAACTGCCAGGAAGAACCGAAATAAAATCATGAGCACCTATAGCTCTGGCTGAGCTTTCGATCTCGCTCAGGCTGGCGTTAGAATTGGTATACGCGATGTTCTCCCTGATCGTTCCCGTAAACAAGAACGGCTCCTGGGGAACGAAACCCAACCTGTGCCTGAACTCGCCTAAATCAAGCAAACGAAGGTCGACTCCATCAATCATGATCCTGCCGGAAGTCGGGTCGTAAAATCTTTCGATCAGCTTGACGATAGTCGACTTCCCAGCACCCGTAGTACCCACCAACGCCACGGTCTCCCCCGCATGAATACTCATGCTAAGTCCCGCCAACGCCTCCTTTGACGAACCCGGGTAACCAAAGTGAACCTCTTCGAAGACAATTTCTCCATGCACCTCATCGAGCCGTATCGGCTCCTCCGCTTGAGGCGTCGACACTACTCGATCCATCAACCTCGAAATCTGGTACATAGAGACTTTCGCCTGCTGCCACTGATCGAAAGTCTGGGACAATTGCTGAAGTGGAGCAAATAGCTGATCCATATAGAGGGAAAAAGCGACCAGGACACCCACCTTGATTGAATTCGAGTGCACCAAACCGCTTCCCGCACCAAGTATCGACGCCGAAGCAAGATCCGAAAGAAGAAGGATGAATGGAAAATACACTGCCACGAGCTTCTGAGCATTTACCCTGGCGTCGCGATAGCTGCTCGAAATCGTGGAGAAGTCGCTCGAATTCTTGGCTTGCCTGCGGAAGGCCTGCGTAACCCGTACTCCGGAGAGCCCCTCCTGCAAATTTGCATTCACCTCCGCGATGCGTTCTCGGGCAATCGAATAGGCCACGCTGGAAGCCCTCTGATACCAGATGGTCGCCAACGCCAAGGGCGGGATGACTGCGAAGGCATACAAAGTCAGCATCGGACTCATCACTAAAAGAGCCACGGCCACTCCGACGAAACTAAGCAAGCTCACAAGGGCATTGATCAAGCCAGTCTGGAGCAGGTTGGACAGCGCGTCGACATCCGTTGTCATCCGCGTCATTATGCGGCCACCCATCTCAGATTCGTAGAAATCCAATCCAAGTCTCTGAAGATGCGAGAATATGCGAACCCTCATGGCAAGCAGAAGGCGCTCGGCCGTGCGACCCGTGATGTAGTTCTCAATCCACATTACAAATAGATCAGCCACAGCAGCTAAGAGAAATCCGCCGAAGGCTAGCAGCAGAGCCAACCTTGATCCAGCCAAGACTCCTGAATCGATTCCCACCTTGGTGAAAATTGGCCCCAAAATAGTGAGCATCGTGTCGGCAGCCACCAACAAAATTCCGACCAAAAAGCCAAACCGGAACGGCCTGATCAACTCGCGAAGGGAAAATCGATCTCGTGGCTTTGCCTGATCGTCCAAATCCACATGATGGTCATCGGTGGCAGGTGGCAGCCTTTCCAGTGCGGACAGCAGATCAGGAGTAGCCGTGAGCGCAATCCCCATCATTCCCTTGCCACCGCCACCTCCTCCACGAGGCATGGAAATTTGCTGAGAAACAGGCCTTGAAACGGAGACCTTGGATTCGACGGACGTTGAAGGCTGAGTCCGAGAAGACGTTTCGTTCAACGATTCGTCATCGCCCTCGAATAGCATCCGGTAAAGGGGAGATTCGGCCATCAGGTCTTCATGCCTGCCTTCAGCCACCACGCGACCTTTGTCCATCACCACGATGCGGTCAGCGAGTGAAAGACTAGAACGCCTGTGGGCAATGAGTATTACTGTCTTGTCCCGCTTGAACTGCGAGAGTGCCCGGTTGATTTCAGACTCGGTAACAGCATCGACAGCAGACGTAGCATCATCCAGAAGCAAGATCGAAGGGTTGGTTATCAATGCCCTTGCTAGTGCGATTCTCTGCCGCTGGCCACCGGAAAGAGTAAGGCCTCGTTCGCCTACTGGCGTTTCATACCCGTTTTCGAGCTCCGCAATGAAGCTATCGGCTCCGGCCATTTTCGCTGCCCTTGTAATTGCCCCGATATCGGCATCTGGCCTTCCGTAGGCAATATTTGCCATTATTGATTCCGAAAACAAAAAACTTTCCTCAAATACAACCCCGACCTGGCTCCTTAGCGAGTCGATAGAAACTGACGACACATCCTGGCCATCGATAAGAATCTGCCCGGAGGAAAGATCGTAAAAACGTGGGACAAGGAGAGCAAGGGTGGACTTTCCCGAACCGGATAAACCTACCAGTGCAACAGTCTCGCCTGCCGAAACATTCAAAGAAAAGTCATCGAGCACTTTGTGATCCTTTGAATACCCGAAATTAACTTTCCTAAAGTTGATTTCTCCCCCTTGCACAACCAGAGGAGACGCGGATGGAGACTCCTGAACTATTGGATTTGAATCCAGCAGATCGAAAATCCTTTCTGCCCCCGCACGAGCCTGCTGCGAAAATGACACCAGGGTAGATAGCTGTCTTACTGGCGATCCGATCTGGACTACATATGACGAGAACAGCAAAAACGATCCGATTGTCAAATGACCTTTTAAGGCCAGGTAGCCGCCATAACCAAGCACGCATGCCTGAGTAAGCATTGGAATGAACCCGAGAAGTGACTGCAGCTTACTTTGGAGACTGATAAGCCTGACCCGCGATCGGTAGAGTTCCTGAGACTTGTCAGCAAGCTTGCTAAGCTCCTGGGCCTCCATTCCAAATCCTTTGACCACCCGCACGCCTGTAACAGCCTCTTCGACGACGACTGCAACCTCTCCCTCCTTCTGCTGTGCGTCCCAGCTAGCCGGAAATACCGACTTCCTGAGTTTGAGGGACGCAAGCGCTAGAACCGGGACCGAGGCAACTTCGATAAGCGCCAGCTTGGGCGAAACAACCAGCATAACCCCGATGGCAAAAATAAGCATTGCAAGATTGCCTATCAATAGCGGCGTAAAGGAGAGAAGACCCTGGACCAAGCCCACGTCCGAATTTGCGCGGGAGACTAGCTGCCCGGTGGCCAGCTCATCATGACGAGCAAAGTCGAGCCGTTGGAGATGCTCAAAAATCGAGTTGCGGATCTGATGCTGCACATCAAATGCCAACCTTCCACCGGCATAACGGCGCACGAACGAAAGAGCGAATCCAATCAAACCGAGCAATATCAATACAATTAGCCACGGCATCAGGGGCTGGGTCCTAGTGATCACAACGCTGTCAACTATCGTTCTCTCAACAATCGGCACAATGGCCGAGATCACCATGCCGATAATCGATGCTCCAAGAGCGAGCGACGCATTTTTCTTGTGCGTCAAAACTAAAAGAGTTAGCCTGACGACCCAGCTCGACCTCTTCACCGCGCTAAGTTCGGATTCATTGCATCGGGTGCCAAGTCAATTATGCTTAAGCGCACATTGATCTCATTGGATATGAAGATTGATTTACGCAACGAAGTTGTCGCCAAGACGAACGACACTATAGTCAAACCTATAGGGACCATCCGAAAAGCAAGCGGTCCGGTCCGGTCAACAATCATATTTTCATCGAGGACAGCCATAACGTAAAAAACCCAAATAGACGCAGTACGAAGTATCCATACTTGTCTTCTGGCCATAAATAACCGCCCTTTGCAATTCTCAGATCATAACCTGTTCTTGGAAACCACACCTTAGCGAATCACTCCAACAGTCTGCTTATGGGTTGGGTCCCCAATACACCCCGCCATCAATCGTATGGTAGATGGGGTACCCTGAATTTCCGAGTGCCCAGCCGACGCCTCCGGATTGAAAGGCCATAGTTGAAATGCCTTCCATCGCAATTTGAGATGGCAATAATATGCGTGTGAAAGAACTTCCTCGATCCATAGTGTGATAAAGGGAGCCGGACACCCATACGTATCCTTCAGACACACTTAGAAAATCAAGGCCGCCCGGGGCGTGCCAATTGGCGATGAACTCATCCCAGGATTTACCGCCGTCACTGGTAAAATATAAATTCCAGGTCATCTGTCGTGAACCGAGTTTTGCGGTGTTGGATGTCACAGTTAGATCCGTGCCACCTATGGCCCACCAACTGGAAACAGTCACCGGGTCAATGGCGTAGGGGCGAAACTTTGTCGACACAGTCTCCCAGTTGCTGCCACTATTTTTCGTGAGCTCTATGACCGCAGAACCAGGTGGACCTTTGTCGTTGGCAACCACGATTCCAAAATTCGTGGAAATGAAATGGCCCTGCATAATAGACCAGCCGCTTGGCACAGGCACCTCATCCCAGTGCTTGCCGTCGACCGTCATATAGATCTTGGAAGGTGTGTATGCCGCGAATCCATTCGCGAAGGGGTCGATCTCAATGGCTCCGTAGGGAGCCGTCGAGATTGGCAGTTGCGAAGCAGAAGTCTGTACCGAGCTCAATTGCCCGGACTGCGAAAGGGAGTACAGGCCGTTGAGACCTCCTGAAAGACCAGCCTCGCGGTATGGAGGATAGATGCGCGACCACTTGTCCGCAGAGGTCGTCAGCCACAATGACGAGTGGTCGGTTGCGATCGAAAAGCTTGCAGCTCCCCAGGCTGAAAATTGCACTATTCCGTGCGCGGTTTGAACCGGTAGCCCAGCAAGGGGCAGCTGGGTCCACGTTTTGCCGCCATTCCCTGATTCCAGAAAGCCAAGTTGCAGTAGGTTCATGAAGCCAACCGAGGAGCTTATGAACTGGAGCTGGCCCACAAATCCAGCCGACGGAATTGAGCCAGAGGTAGGCGGCGGATTTGATTCGGTCGCCGACTGCGCAATGACCGACCATGAGCTGCCAGAATCGACCGTCTGATAAAGATACTTTGTTTCCGTCCCCGCCTGTGCTCGGGAACCCGCCAGGAGCCACCCTTGAGTCGGACTCGCGAAGCTGAATGAAGCTGAAACCGCGGACGGAATAAGAGGGGACTTTATTACGGCCCAGGTTTTCCCACCATTATCGGATTTGTAAAGTCCTGTTGCCGCCCCACTTTGGGATGACTGAGGACTCTTCATAACAGCAAAACCAATCTGCGCAGTTACAAAGCCAATCGCCTCAAATTGCCCTCTGTCCATCTCGACCCAGGTCTGTCCGCCATTCAACGTTGCGAATAGTGATCCACCATTTGCGTTGGACAAGGCAAACCCCGCCTGCGATCCGACGAAATCGAAAGATGATACCAATCCGGGCACATCAGACTGCTGATTCCAGCTCTTTCCCTCGTCATAGCTTTTGAATATCCCCGATTCGCTGCCCTCATCCTGAGCTGCAATAACCTCGGTCTTCGAAAGAAAGTCAGCAGAGCCCATGTGCTGCAGGATGCCCAAACTGTCAACGAGAGAGGCCTGACGGGTGGAGGTCAGGTTCAGCTGCCCGTTGAACTTTGTGACCAATATGGTAGAACTCTCCACCTGGCTTGTATCAGTATTGGCCCCACAGGCACCTAGGAGTACGGCTAAAGCGGCTAGGCCTGTAGCAATCACCGACTTGCGCATCCAAACTCTTCTCGCTTGAACATTCTTATTGGAATAATGCACTAGGCATATTCTTATCATTAATTTCCTGGTGAATTGAGCCCTTTCTTTTCGCTCGGATGAGATCCCATGCATCGGCGCCCCATTCGACAGTGACCCAGGTTCACCCCATGACCTGCTCGGAAAACCCATCAGAAAATGCAACTGGCATAATTCTGCACTAGCTGAAATCGCCAACCAGGTCGTCAGCCCCGGTCTCGGGAACTTCTATTATTTATGCGGAACTATGCCTATTTCCAAAATAGTCCAACCGTCTTCTAGATGCCGAATGACGCTGTAGCATCCGGTGGGCTGAGAATACGCGCCAGATGACTGCGGCCGGCCAGTTTCCAGAGACGCCATTAAAAGGCTGCTTATTGCCGCGTGAGTTACAATTACGACCCGTTTGTTCGTGACCACCGATTCCAACACTGCAGTCGCCCGATCAAAGACCGACCGTACCAGCTCTACCTCTGGAGCGGCGTCGAGTGATCCCCACTCGGCCAAAACTTCATCTGGGCTCACACCCGCCCACCTGCCATAATCACGATCGATCAGCCTGTTCTCGATATGGGGCCGAATACCGCAATGAATTCCGATAGCCTCAGCGGTTTCAACGGCCCTTTTCAGCGGACTTGTCAAAATTAGCTCCGGATGAAATCCAGCAACCTCCCTGCCAAGGGCTTCGGCTTCCTCCTGCCCAAAATCATTCAGGGGAGGATCGAGATGCCCGCGCAACAGTCCATGCGCATTTAGAACTGTTCGGCATTGCCGAACCAAATACACCACGCAATCTTTCCGCTCCAGAATACCTAGGCATTCCTAGGCACTCCTTTTCTTTTCGCTCTCTAGCCGCTGAGTCTCCCCGGTCCTTGCCGTGTGGACCGGACTCTGCGAGTCGGCATCGGTGTTGATGCCTCCCACGTCCGAGTGGTTACGTCGTGGTTTACTTGGAGTCCTGCCGTGAGC
>DAHVOF010000092.1 GCA_027318945.1 Actinomycetota bacterium
CGAGAGTAGTGAAGGCCAAGCCACTCGAGCCGCCTGCTCTTGAAACAATTGCCGAGTTCCTGCAGGGATCAGCCAAGCTGCCCGTTTCGACCACCATGGCGTTTGCCAAGATGCTTCGGAACCTCGTACGCGACCCTTCCGTTGGAAGGCGAATCGTGCCAATAGTTCCGGATGAGGCCAGAACTTTTGGCCTGGACGCACTCTTCAAGGAAGTCAAGATTTATTCATCGCAGGGCCAGGTATACACGCCAGTCGATGCCGGCCTTTTGCTTTCCTACACTGAATCGATGGATGGCCAGATCTTGGAGGAGGGCATCACCGAGTCTGGCTCGATGGCATCATTCACCGCGGCAGGAACATCGTACGCAAACTTCGGACAGCCGATGATCCCGATGTACATCTTTTATTCCATGTTCGGGTTCCAGAGGACTGGAGATCTCATTTGGGCTGCCAGCGACGCGCGAGCTAAAGGATTCCTATTTGGAGCAACTGCCGGAAGAACAACGCTGCTTGGCGAAGGCCTACAGCACACCGACGGCCACTCGCACGTGCTCAGTTCAACTGTCCCGAGCATCATCGCATATGATCCTTCGTTCGCATACGAACTAGGCATACTCATTCGACGTGGGTTCGAGGACATGTATGGCGCCAATGCGCGAGACCGCATATATTACATCACCCTTTACAACGAGAACTACATCCAGCCGGCTTTGCCGGAGGGGGCGAACTTCGACGAAATTCGCGATGGCGTAGTGAAAGGGATCTACAAATGGGCGAATGCTCCAGAAATAGGCAGCGTTGAAGCACCTAGAAAAGCATCGATCCTTTTCTCTGGTCCCACGTGGCAACTTGCACAACAGGCACAGACAATTCTCGCGGACAAATATGGAGTGGCTGCAACGTTATACTCGGTCACCTCATACAAGAATCTAAGGGAGGACGCGCTTGAAACTGAACGATGGAATCGCTTGAATCCGGCCGCACTTCCCAAGACCCCTTATATTACTCAAGTGTTGTCGCAGCAGGAAGGGCCTGTTGTGGCCGTTACCGACTACATGAAGCTGGTCCCGGACCAAGTGGCGCGGTTCGTTCCCACTGATGCATTCATTCCACTCGGAACGGATGGCTTTGGAAGGTCGGACACGCGAGAAGCGTTGAGACGTCACTTCGAAATTGATGCCGCTCATATCGTGGTTTCGGTACTCTACGGGCTTCTGTCACACGGTGGGGCGAAGATCGAAGAGGTCCAAGACGCCATCGCAACTTTCGGCATCGATCCAGCTTCAATGGATCCTCGGCAAGCCAATCTCTAGGAGCATGCCACCTGTACGCCCCTGCTCTAGCTGGTGAGGCAAGGGCGCATCGGATTCATTTGCAAACGCTTTGAATTTGATCCGCAATTCTCGAAGATATTCCGATTATCCACGACACCGGATCTCGTTAGGAGTTGACACGAATGGCCAAACTAACAATCTCGCAGGATAAGGATGCTGATGATCTCCTTTCGAGATCGCCGTTGGCTTTGCTCATAGGACTTGTGCTGGATCAGCAAATAACGCTCGAAAAGGCCTTCACTGCGCCGCTGCTTCTGACACAAAGGCTTGGAGAAGACCTTGATGCGGCAAAAATAGCGTCATTCGATCCGGCTGAACTTGAAAAAATCTTCTCAGAAAAACCGGCTCTGCATAGATACCCGGCATCGATGGCCCGGCGCGTCCAGGCACTTTGCGCAATGGTGGCGAGCGACTACGGCAATGACGCAAGCAAGATATGGTCGACATCCCAAGACGGACGTGACCTTTTGAAGAGGATCAGAGGACTTCCCGGCTTTGGCGAGATGAAAGCTAGGATCTTCGTCGCCCTGCTCGGGAAGCAGCTTGGAGTGGATGTGCCGAACTGGCGCGACGTTAGTGCGCCGTTCGGCGAGCCTGGATCATTCCGTTCCATTGCCGACATCAGAGACCTGGAATCCCTGAATATGGTGAGGGAGTTTAAAACCGAGATGAAGGCTCGAGGTAAACACTAGAAATGAGCAGCAGGAAGGACTTTGACTTTTCAAAGAGAAACCTTTATCTATGCACTCCGATTCGGGACGACCTAGCGAGTTTCGTGACCGCAACCCTGAAAGGTGGGGTGGACGTTGTCCAGCTTCGCGAAAAGAGTGCAGACGCGAAGACGATAATCCGCAATGCGAGCCAGTTGAGGACAATTACACAGGACTTCGGGGTACCGTTCATAGTAAATGACCGACCCGATATCGCTCTCGAAGTTGGGGCCGACGGCGTTCACGTTGGTCAGGACGATGTTGACGTGGCTCTTGTAAGGCGGATTCTTCCTGACGCGATTGTCGGTCTTTCTACGCATGACCCTCACGAACTCAACGAAAGTCTCACCAAGGATGTCGATTACATTTCGGCTGGACCTATTGTTCCCACCCCAACGAAGCCTGGCAGAAGCGGCACCGGTATCGGCTACGCCGAGCAGGCTTCAAGGCTTTCTCCGCGGCCCGTATTCGTCACTGGATCAGTCCAACCGGAAGCAGTCCAAGAACTCGCAAACCATGGCATTCGCCATTTCGTTGTTGTCCGCTATCTGACGGAATCAGATGATCCCTACAAAGCGGCGCGCACCCTTAGGACGGAGATTGATCGGACCATCGGCTTCTAAGGAACGATAGTCAGCAGAGAAAGTTCGGCACAACTAGCAAATCCAACCCGCGACCGGGCTAGTGAATATTAGTTCTTGAATACCGGCATAATCCTGTACCAGTGCAGGCCTCGGCAGCAGATCCCGCCGGACGGGGGGAGTCGACAACCAAATTGGCGATAGACCCGACTACGAGATTGGCGGCCGATCCGGCCATCTCAGATGACGTCTGACTAGTGTATTCGCTCCATCCAACCCAAAAGGATTGCCATCATACGCGGATCAGTGACCAGTTGGTGATCACCGGCAGTCAGGGTATGCGCCTCTGCCGTAATTCCGGAAACTATCAGGAACTCCTTGAGATCCGCATCCGATACAACTTCGTCGTCACGCCCGTGGATGACCAGCCACTGCTTTGATCCGATCGCTTCTGCCGATTTCGCCGGATCCAGCTCAATCAGTTCGCTCGACCACGCATCGATTTCAGAAGATTTACTGGGTATTGCTACTCCCGCCCCTCGCGCTCTCTCCGCCAGCAAATGGGGGTCAGAAACGAATGCAGAAAGATCAAATACCGGTGCTAGGGTCGCGACACCTCTGACAAGATCAGACTTCGATGCGACGTAAAGCGAAATAGAGGCCGCCAAATCATTCCCGACCAGGAGTACTGACCTACCTTGACTGGAGGACACGAGATATTCAACTGCGGAAACCGTGTCATCGCACCATGCGATTGGCGAAAACTTTCCCGATGACCCGTCGACTCCGGAGCACAGGATTGACAGCACCGTCCAACCCGACTGGTTTGATATCCGCTCCACAAATTCCTGGTGAAACAGATCCGCGCCAGGCACCGGCTTCGCGATAGGCAATCCGAAGTTCAGGATCAGCATCTGGTTACCCTGCCCGGCATGTTTGACCTTCACGGTACCTTGAGCAAGATATCCAAGTATCCGGCCCTGCTTACCCTCAATCTCAATTTGCACCGCGCCTCCGCCTCTTTCAAGCCTTTGAGTCGCCCTGACATTTATGCACCTGCGCCACGCACCCCTCAGCCAAAGACTCGAACGCCATCATATCTGCCGAGCCCAAACGCGGCTCAAACTTGGCCGGCTGCAGAAAGATTGATCGAGTTGACCACCACCTGATGCGAAAAACCTAAAGTCCCATGGCCTGCGCGAGTTTCTCTCGGAAATGAGCAGGGCTTCCAAACATCAGCTCCGATGACTTTGCCCTCTTGAAATAAAGGTGAGCATCGTGCTCCCAGGTAAAGCCGATGCCACCGTGAATCTGAATGTTCTCGGATGCGGCCGAAAAATATGCTTCGGAGCAGAATGCTTTGGCCAGAAATGCCACAAGAGGCAGCTCGCTCGGCTCGTTTTGCGCTGCCCAAGCTGCATAGTATGCCGCGGACTTCGCGGATTCTATATCAACTAGCATGTCGGCACACTTGTGCTTGATCGCCTGGAATGACCCGATCGGTCTCTGGAACTGGATCCTCTCCTTCGCATATTCGACCGCCATCTCCAATACCCGCTGAGCACCTCCAACCTGCTCTGATGCCAGCGATATGAGCGCCTTGGGAAGCATCTTCTCAAAGTAGGCGATACCCAAGCCGATGTCCCCCACCCGCTGGCCCGGAGTCTTGTCGAATCTAATGACCGCCAGTTTTCTTGTAAGGTCGAGAGAGAGCAAGGGTTTCTTAGTGAGGGAGGGCTCAGATCCGTTCACTATGAAAAGGCTCACGCCATCCCCATCTTGCGCGAGAACCAGAAGATGCGTGGCGGTCAGGCCATCGATCACAAAGGGCTTTGTTCCCGAAAGCAATAGGTCGGCCCCTCCGGAGGCAATGGTGCTGATCGAGTCGTTAGACCAATCACTCTCCGACTCGCCGGCCGCGAGCGCTAGTCGAGCTTTTCCGCTGGCAACAAGTGGAAGAATTGATGAACAAACCTGATCGTCATCGCTCGCAAGAAGCAAGTTAACGCACAATGCAACAGTGGAAAAATATGGGGCACACAAAAGAACGCGGCCCATCTCTTCAAACACGATCCCAAGCTCAACTTGCCCGAACCCCAGGCCACCAAACTCTTCGGGAATCGTCACGGCGGTCAAGCCAAGCTGACCGGCCATCTGATCCCAAACGGCCGGGTCAAATCCTTCGTCGGTTTCCATCAGCCTCCTGACCTCCGAAGTCGACGACTTGTCTTCCAGAAAGCGCCTTATGGAACGCCTAAACTCTTCCTGTTCCTCGCTAAAGGCGAAATTCATGAAAGATCTCCCTGCCACTCCACGGCGCACAATCCCGTGATACCCAACCTGGCCGTCTATTCTGCCAGCTGCCTCAACAAAATTTGCGGCTCTCTCCAATAAGCATTCCGGTCCCACCCACGACTGGCCTTGCCTATATCGATCCTCTTCAACTACATACCTGCGTTGCGGTAACCTTCTATAAGTGAGTCCAAAGTAAATTTACTTCACAGGGCCATTCCGCGCATATTAGGGGGCGAATTTGCTGCTTGAACCTTTCATTATTGATGGCGGCCTTGAGATCTACAAGACCGTCGTCGGACCGATAGACAACAACGTCTACGTGCTTCGCTGCAGCGATACCGGAGAATCATTGCTCATCGATGCCGCAAGCGAGCATCAAACACTCCTGGAGATATCCCGTGACCTGAAAGTGAAAACCGTGCTCGAAACCCACGGTCACTGGGACCACATCGGCGCCGTAGAGCAGTTCCGACTTTCAGGCTACAGCGTTGGCGTGACTTCCGGCGATTCAGAAATGCTTCCCAGCTACGACTATCTCATTGACGACGAAGAGACCATCGCGGTGGGAAAACTCCGGATCAAAACCTTGAAAACACCCGGTCACACGCCTGGATCGGCATGTTTCGCGGTATCGGGTCACCCGATTCTCTTGAGCGGTGACACACTTTTCCCAGGAGGTCCTGGCGCTACCAACTTCAAGGGAGGCGACTTCCCGACCATCATCGACTCGATCGAAAGCAAGATCTTCTCGAGATTCCCCTCGGATACAATCGTTCTGCCAGGGCATGGCCTGCACACTACCATCGGAGAGGAATCGTTCAAACTCCCTGAATGGATCGCACGCGGATGGTAGATCAAGGCGATAACCTAGAAGCCATCTCCACGCAAAACCCTAGAAAAGTTACCGAGTCACCGCACGTACTGTCGGCTGTGATTAACAGGCGGTCAACAGGCCGGCTGAAAGAACCCGGACCCGGCAAGACAGAACTCGAGTCAATCATAAAGGCCGCACTATCGGCGCCTGACCACGGCCGCCTCAGGCCCTGGCGGTTCGTCGTCTTCCAAGGTGAGGCTCGCGACAGATTCGGTATCATTTTGGCCGACGCTTTGCGCCGCAGGCTTGAAAGCAAGGGACATGCACCTACAGAACTCCTGATGTCCAAAGAACGAAACAAGCTGCTAAGGGCACCATGTGTGATCGCCGTCGGCGCTGCAATCGACCGCGACAGCCATATTCCCGTCATCGAGCAGTTTGGGGCGACAGCGGCAGCCTGTGAAAACATGTTGATTGCCGCCACTGCGCTGGGCCTTGGATCCATGTGGCGCACCGGCGATCCAAGCTACGACAATAGCGTCAAGGTTGCCTTAGGCCTTAGGGAGACGGATATGATTGCCGGATGGATCTATCTGGGATCCGTTGAAGAACCCCCAAGCGTCAGAGCTTTTGGCGGCGACTTCGAGCAGTATGTTTCGCATTGGAAATAGACACAATTTTTCGATTGGAGTTTCTCCTATCTTGATAGGAGTAATAGACTGTAAATCATGGAAAGTCCTCTTTTTGAGATCAGAGATCTTCAGGCAACGGCCGGCAACCAGAAAATCGTCAAGGGACTGTCACTGACAGTCAACGCGGGCGAGATCCATGCAATTATGGGTCCCAACGGATCGGGCAAGTCTACTCTCGCAAATGCGCTGATGGGAAACCCGGAATACGAAGTGACCTCTGGATCGATTCTTCTTCAGGGTGAAGACATAACAACCTGGCCAGCAGATGTGCGTGCGAAAGCCGGGATGTTTCTAGCGTTCCAATATCCACAAGAGATCGCGGGAGTGTCTGTCATCCAGTTCCTACGCCAAGCGGTGTCGGCTCGGAGAGCCACCGACGTATCTGCCATCGAAATCAGGTTTTCTATCCTGGAGTGGATGCAAAAACTCGGGATGGACCCGTCATTTGCGCAACGATACCTCAACGAAGGATTTTCGGGTGGTGAAAAGAAGCGCAACGAGATTTTGCAGATGGCGATGCTCGAGCCAAGAGTAGCGATACTTGACGAGACTGATTCCGGTCTCGATATCGACGCTCTGCGGGTGGTGGCGAGGGGTGTAAATGAAGTCAGGAAGGAGAATTCCAAACTAGGAGTAGTTCTGATTACCCACTATCAGCGAGTCCTGGAAGAACTCACGCCCGATTTCGTGCACATCATGATAAATGGAAGGATCGTAGCGTCCGGTGGTATGGAGCTGTCGCAGAAGCTAGAATCCGAGGGCTACGAGGGATGGAGAGTATGAAATCGCCAGCAGCAACTCTTAAACCGCTCAACGTGAGCGAAATTCGCAAGGACTTCCCCATATTCACGCACCACGAAGGGCACGCCCTGTACTTCCTCGACTCAGCGGCATCGTCCCAAAAGCCCCTCTCGGTGATGCAAGCCATGGACAATTACTACTCCACCACCCACGCAAACGTGCACCGTGGCGTCTACCACATTGCGGAGCACGCGACTGAGCTGTATGAGGGAGCGCGTGTAAAAGTGGGCCGTTTTGTGGGAGCTCCGGATCCTGCCACAGAAACGATCTTCACAAAAAACGCCACAGAATCGATCAACCTCCTGTCTACGTCCATGACACGCGGAATGCTTAAGTCCGGTGACGTCGTAGTTCTGACAGAGATGGAACATCACGCCAACCTTGTCCCCTGGTTGATTGCGAAGGAGCAGTTCGGAATTGAAATCAGGTACATCAAGCTGAACGACTCTGGATACCTGATCCTTGACGATATCGAGGAGCTTCTCGATGGCGCGAAGGTTCTCGCAGTTACGCTGACGTCAAATGTCTTGGGGACGATCAACCCAGTTGCCGAACTCGCAAAGCTGGCACACGACCGCGGAGCCATCGTAATCGGAGATGGAGCTCAGTTCGTTCCGCACATAGCCACCAACGTAGTCGACCTCGGACTCGATTTCCTGGCCTTCACCGGCCACAAGATGCTCGGTCCAACCGGAATCGGAGTCCTTTGGGGCAAAAAGAGCCTTCTAGATGCGTTGCCACCATTTATGGGTGGCGGAGATATGATTACCGATGTGAGGCTCGACGGCTTCACCCCAAATGAACTCCCTTGGAAATTCGAGGCTGGCACTCCTCCAATCGCGGAGGCCATAGGGCTTGGCGCCGCTGTCGACTATCTTGAAAATATTGGTATGGATCGGATCAGAACACATGAACTGGAACTCCTGTCATACGCGTTCGAGAAGCTGGAGGCGAACTTCGACAGCAGCATAATCATCCACGGACCCAGGAATGTCAATGACCGTGGCGGGGTGATCTCATTCGATTTCAAGAATATTCACCCCCACGACATTTCGCAGATCCTTGATCAGAGCGGGGTTTGTGTCAGGGCTGGGCATCACTGCGCCAAACCCTTGATGAGACATCTTGGCATAGCGGCAACTGCCAGGGCATCGTTCCATATCTACAATGAGCACGCAGATGTAGACGCCCTCGTGGGCGCCCTAGCTAAAGCCCAAGCTTTTTTTAGCTAGGTTACAAAAGGAGAGATAATGCCTGGTCTGGAAGACCTCTACAGAGAAATCATCCTCGATCACTACAAGAATCCGCGTAACGAAGGCACGTTTCCTTCTCCTCCTGCCATTAAAGCCGAGGGCCATAACCCACTATGCGGGGACGAGCTGACCGTCTACATCATGCTCGAAGGTGACGCGATCAAAGACATTCGAATATCAGGACAGGGATGCTCGATATCGCGTTCATCAGCCTCGTTAATGTCAGTCGCGGTAAAAGGAAAGACCCTTGCAGAAGTAGACCGTCTCCTAAAAATCTTCAAATCAATGATGTCGATTACCACGAACGCGAGCGGAGAACCGGAAGCTACGGAACCCATCGAATACTCCGAGCGCGAACTCGGAGAGCTGGTCGCATTGCAAGGGGTTGTAAAGTTTCCCGTAAGAATCAAGTGCGCCACACTCTCATGGAACACGCTGCTTCAAGCCCTCGAGGATCGAGCCAGCTAACTTCTCGCATTGCCGCGGATATCCTGCTCAATGCAGATATCATCGCGACAGCCACCTCTCAGAACTCCTAAAAAAATCCACTTTCGACATTAGGAATTTGCTCGGCGCTCGAACCGCCCTCAAGCAAGCGTCATACTCCGGAATACTGAATCGCGAAATGCTGGCATGCTCGCTGACGGGGAACGTGGTTCACAGTGCCGTTCTCCCAGTCCTGGCATGGCGAATCTTCTTCCCGCGTGATCGGAGCCGACCGAATGCGACGCCATTCGATTTGCCACTATCCGGAAGAGGGCCTCGCAAAGACACCTATAAAGTCCCGTGCGGTGCCTTCAAAGTATCTCTGGGGCGGCCGTTCCATGTTGTAAACGAGACGAGTTCCGTTAGATGGTGCCGCAAGTCCACCAGCTGGAGGGTTGAAATAAAAGTAATCAACCCATGCGCTATTAATATCCATTTCCATTGCCCTGACCGCACCCGCCCGTTGCAGCAGGGCGGCCAGCGATTGCACGCTCAGGCCGGGCCCGGCCGCATAGACAATTGCCCCATTGCTCGTCACGCCGACACCTGATCTCCATACCAGGACACTGTTGCCAACCGTGGCACCCCACTGCTTGTAGTTGGGTGAATTGACCCCAGGGGTGATCTTTCCATTGTTGATGATCATGGACAGATTCTGCCTAACCGAGACAACATTGCTGGGAACATTTTGACCGTCCTTCCAAGAAATGACGTCTGCGGTTCCATTCGAGTAAATGACGAATGAAGCTTGGCCGTTTACCAAAGGATCTGCCATGCGACCGTTCGAGTAATATCCGCCCCTGGCGTCTACCATTCTGAAACCTGAATTGAAAGCCGCTACGAGAGAACTTGCCTGGGACGGGTTCACCGGGCCCATATTGGGCCATGGCCCCCCACCAGGCTCGGCACCACCCGCAAATAAGGTGAAGGACAGAAGCTTCGGATCCATCCATGCAAGACCTGCCACCAACGAAGTGTGAACCGGATCAGGACGCATCGTTGTCACATAAAGTCCGTGCAAGCCTGAGACCGTACGGCCCTCTGGCTGCCACACTCCTTCGCCGGGCAATGGGTTGGAAACGAAAGGAACTACATTGGCCGGTGTCGGAAGGTGTGGAGGCCCGCTAGCCGGTGAGGCTGCTGCAGTTGTAGTTTTGGTCGCAGAGGTATCTAGTATCGCTCCCTTGGGAGGGGTTCCACCCTTCGGAGGTTGGTGCCATGTATACCAGACATCCTCCGCTACTCTCAAGAACTGACCGCCACCGTGACCTCGAAGCCACTCCACGGCTTTCAGTGCCTCGCTCTGCTGGTTATTCGCCGTCAAGGCAGTGCCAAAGGACCAGGTAAAGGAGCCAAGGAGAATGAGTGCCACCACAAGAATCGCTGCCCTGAGCCTTGCGCTGCGTATTCTGTGCCTGCGTCGTCGCCGAGGCTTGAAACTGCCACTTAAAGGCTCAGCGGATCTGATTTCTTCGAAAGTTTTCACTGTGCGTCGATACTAGGTCTGAAAGCTTACAATTCCATGAAATAGCAGGTAATCCGCGACAACCTATAGAGTCGGTATTCTGACAACAAACCGTGCACCTTTCGAGCCGTCCGGATTTTCCGTTACCTCAACAGTACCGCCATGAGCTTCCACAATCGTCCGCACGATGGAAAGTCCCAATCCTGAACCACCGTCGTCTCGAGACCTTGCCTCATCCAAGCGAGTGAATCGCTCAAAGATCTTTTCCCTTAGCTCTTCGGGAACTCCCCTGCCATCGTCAGCAACCTCCAACTGCACGAATCCCCCTTCTTTGTGGAGGACGAAGGTTACTTTTTCCTTCGCATGCCTAGCAGCGTTGTTGGACAGGTTTCTCACAACGCGGAGCAGCAGGTGCGGATCTCCGGTCACTCTGCCGCCGCT
>DAHVOF010000108.1 GCA_027318945.1 Actinomycetota bacterium
CCCTCGATGGTGGTGATCTCCGTGCCATCTGCCTGTACGGCAAGAACTGTGCACGACTTCACCGACTCCCCATTTAGAAGAACTGTGCATGCGCCGCACGACGACGTATCACAACCGATATTGGTCCCCGTCAAACCCAACACGTCCCTGATGTAGTGCACAAGAAGCGTTCGAGGTTCGACGTCTCTACTGTAGGAACGACCGTTGACAAACGTTGTTATCTGCATGATTCCCCCAAGAGTCTCAAGATTCCGCCCAGCATAACTCCAAGCCTTGGCAGATATGCATCAGCACCTCGTCCATCGCACTTAATTAATTAGACAGCGCCGATATGCCCCCTCCTAGGGCACATCCGACACTGATGAACCCACAATATCGGTCTTACTGCGCTGAATAAACCCCATAAAATCAAGATCTTTTGAAAAAGATTATCCCGCCTTGCAAGACTAGATAATCTGACCTGGGTAAAGTGCTCGCTACCCGACGGCCGAACGCGACATCCCGAGTGCAGCTTCCGCGCGCGAAGCAAACTCGATCATCTTCTTGCCAATTTTCTCGGTATGGGAAAGCTTGAGTCTCACGGTCGGCATCGAAACCGAGAAGGCGGCAATCTGCCTTCCAGTCCATGTCTTGACGCAGGCACTCACCGAAACCAAGCCAGCCTCACTTTCCTCAAGGTTCAGTCCAAACCCTTGGCGTCGCGTCTTCTCGAGTTCCTTGAGAAACTGATCAAAGTTGTTCAGCACCTCCTTCGAGGTGGCAGAGTTGTACGAGGAATAGAGATCGAATAACTCACTGTCCGTGAAGTTACTCAGCAATACCTTTCCACTCGATGTCCGGTGTGCCGGATAGAGCCTTCCAGCTCGAGAATTGACCTTGAAGTCCCTATTTGCCTCCACGCTCTTGAGGAACCTGATACTGCACCCCTCGAGGACCACTAGATGTGAGGTTTCACCCAACTCGCGGGTAATTTCCTCTAAATACGGTCCTAGGAGCCGCCTCAGGGTCTTGTGGGTCTGGATGCTGCCCTCGCCCAGCCAGAAAAAAGCTGGTCCGCGAGTGTACCTGCGGTGAGGAGCGGATACGGCAAAATTGCAGTTGCAAAGGGTTTTTAGAAGCCTGTGCGCACTTGACGGAGCTATCCCGACCGCCTCGGCAACTTCACTCACGCCAACACTTTCATTCCTGGAAAGCATCAAAAGAAGCTCAAGGGCATTTTCTACTGACCCGATCCCATACTTGCTTATTTTCTGCATTGCGGAAATCTTACATCATTGGTTTTGATCTGTCGAAATCCCTCTGTTAGCATTCAGTCCGATTCGGGGGGATCATTTCTCGTCCACGACATCTCGATGAAATCGGAGATGTAGCTGGCAGAGATCCTTTCTTATCACAAAATTTCGGCAAACTGTGCAAAAGGAGGGGGAATGCGCACTCAGGAACACGTAGGTGATCCAGCTGATGAGACCGCTCGGCGTGATCTCGTCGCAAGGCTGGACAGACTCAGTACCTGGCCATTGCCTTACGCCTATCTGATAATCATTGGAATAGGCTTTTTATTCACTTTTTTCGATATATTCGATATCAATGTCTCGTTCATCCAGACATGCATAGCATTAAAACCAGGGTGTACTCCAGAAACTGCTCTGTCGTCGCTCTCGCTACCGGTATTTCTGAACGTTGTAGGGTACGTTATCGGCACTCTGATCCTGAGCCCGATCTCCGATCGGATCGGCCGCCGGAACATGCTTTTGGTGACGATGCTCATCACCGCCGCCGGTTCACTTTACACAGCTCTTACGCCTGACTACGCGAACTTCATTATCGCGAGGATTCTCACAGGAGTTGGAATAGGCGCTGACCTAGCGGTAGTCAACACCTACATTGGCGAAATTGCACCGAAAAATTCCCGGGCGCGATTTACGTCGATTATCTTCATCAACTCGGCATTGGGGGCATTTTTTGCAATCTGGCTAGGCTTGATGCTTACCTTGCCTGCGTCGCCGTGGCCGACAGGACTTCCGTTTGCTATGGCAAGCAAGACATTCGCAGACGGCTGGCGATACCTGTACGGTATCGGCGCCCTTCTCGCCATAGTAGGAATCCTGCTAAGAATCGAACTGCCGGAGTCACCACGATGGCTGGTCGGACAGGGCAAGCTTGACCGAGCCAGGGTGATAGTCGAAAAGATGGAGGCGGTGACTCAGCAGAGAACTGGGACGCTTGCACCCGTAGCGCCATCGGTTGCAATCGAAAACCGTCAAGAGGACAAAAATCCGTACGTCGAAATATTCAAGAACCCGCTGTATGTCCGCCGGTTCGTTGTCATGGTGCTTACCTGGCTCATCGGATACGTCACCGTCTATTCATTTGCAGCTGGCTTCACATCTGTATTGACCTCGATACACTACCCACCACCAGAGGCTGGCGTGATCGTCGCGACAGGTACAATCGGATTCATAGTCGGATGCCTCATCACATCCACTTGGGGTGATGCGATAGAGAGAAAGTATTGGCTGCCTATCAGCGCGGTAATCACCCTCGTCGGTGGGATTCTAATCGCGGCGGCAAAGACAGACCTTACAATGAGCTTCATCGGATCAGGCGTCGTGTTCCTTGGATTCAACCTCTGGGTTTCACCGACGTACGCTTTGTCAGCTGAAAGCTTCCCGAGCCGTGCCCGAACTACAGGTTTCGGGCTAGTTGACGGCTTTGGACATATTGGCGGAGGCATTGGGATCCTCGTCATAGCGCCGCTAGTTCCCAAGATGTCGCCCACCGGAGCGTTGCTGCTCATCTGCGCATTCCTTATTGTCGCAGCTATAGTGGTCCAGTTTGGTCCGTCTACGAAGGGCAAAGACCTGGAGGAAGTTTCTCCATAATCAGTCTGGATTGCAAACTGCCCCCATGGATACCGGGGGCAGTTTGCATTTAACCGCCCTTGTTGCTCCATGTCCGAGGACCAGAGCCCCGTGCGCCAACCCACGACGTGCGCAGAGGAGGCGGCCTACTGTGCGCACGCCGGCAACACCGAATTGGCGCGGAACATAGAACTACCTGGATTTTCCCCCAGAGAGGTTGAGCACCTCAAGCCTCGGGCCAATGCAGCAATCGAGAATCTGGACAGTGACGCTAAACTTCAGCGGGAGAGGCTTCGGACTTTCACAGATCCCACGGCGACGGTTGCCACCAATACCGACCACAGCGCCGCAGCTAGCGCCAGGTGAATGTCGGCAAGTGCTTCAGGCGCCTTGGTGATGGCCACGACTGCCCCCGCACCAATCTGAATGATCAATAGCGTGACTGCGATGACCGAGAGAGATCTTTGGGAAGCCACCGCCGTATTGGAGTGCAGCACTCTCCAGAGGTAGTAGAGAACGAGAATGGTCCCAATTAAAACAATAGCTCGATGAACCAGTTGTAAATCGATAAGGCCACCCTGGGCGTGGGATCCAAGACACACGGGCCAGGAGGGGCACGCTTTCTCGGCACCGCCATCGACGACGAGCGATCCTGAGATTAGGACCAAGAAGATTGAACCGAGAGCCCAGAAAGCCAAGCGAGCCCCATCACCAAACGGCTCCCACTCTGCCTCTCT
>DAHVOF010000125.1 GCA_027318945.1 Actinomycetota bacterium
ACCATCTCGCCGCACTTCAACCATCTAAAAAGCGCAACGAAATGAAACAGAATTTCCGCGGCTAAGTTCACTTCCCAACCCCCCGCCCGCCGCGCTGAATCTCAGAAGTGAAAGCAGTTTGCCAGAGCCGGCAGGCTTTTCAAGCGCTGCTGAAGCGGATCAAAGCGTTTTCGAGCCGAATACGATACCTGCTTCCGAGACCACGCTTTCGGACCCTACGTCGCTGAAACCGGCTTGGTCGAAGATCCGAACCCATGCCTGCTGAGAAATTGGCTTTTCCTGCACGCGGACGAGATATCTGACGGCATTCTTTGCGATTCTCCACCACCCGCCTGGACCCTTTCGCAACATGACTGAGATCTTTGAGGCGATGATATCCCTATCCTGCCTAGACCCCCCTCGGCCAAACATCATGTCGCCTATTACCATCCTACCGCCCGGCTTCAACCACTGAAAACCGTGCGCCACAATCCAGGATTTTTCGACGTCGCTAAGGTGATGCAGCGCGTAATTCGATACGATCAAGTCGAATCTGGATTCAGCAAAGTCAAGCTGTTGTATCGAAGCTACCAACACCTCGACATTGCCTACCTCTGCATCCTTCAGCTTCGATGCGAGCAGTTCAATCATCCGAGGTGAAATATCCACCGCCAGCAACGATCTAACTTTCTTCGATAGCGGCAAGGACAGCTGTCCAGACCCACATCCTAGATCGAGCACATCACTGTCTGGAAGCGCCGCGGCCTTTCCTATGACTGCTTCCATAACCCTCTCAAGACCAGCATTGTTTGCGTGGTCCCAGGTGTCAGCCCTCCTGGTCCATACTGTCCTTTGTACAGCCAATCCAAGCTTCTCAATTACAGAAGACAATTCACTCCCACTTCCAGACTCGCGATAATCACGCTCCCAAAGGAGAGCATCTTTAGCATTCGTGATCCCCGGATAGGCGGATAAACCAGACATCTTGCAAATCATTTGAGACCTGCATCAAAATCTCGGATAACCACCAAACCATAAATTGCAATCATCATACGCTGACAATGACGCTGGAAACCTAGCTAAAAAAGTTACTGCGTCAAAATCAGAAGGAGATAAGAAAGATTCCAACCTTTGCGCAAATAACTTAGGGAAGACAGCTGCTCTGATCTTCCCATTTTTGACTTCTTCTCACTATCGACGCCAATTCAAACTCTACAAGTCCTCTAGAACTCAGCGCATTCTGCGCGATACGCCTGTCCACACAAATGCGGATCACGGTTCTGCGCCTCCGGTAGAAGCACCAAAAGCCAAAGATTGATCGCGACGAGCCCGGCTGAGAAATCCATACAAAGCTGCGATGAGGGCGGCCACACCTCCGATAGCAACCGCATATCGTGCGCCAAGCTGCTGGCCAACATAGCCAACAATCGGGGCGCCAATAGGTGTTGAGCCTTGATATGCCACCGTGAATAGCGACAGGACTCGACCGCGCATCGAAGGTTCAGAGTTGATCTGAAGCGTGGAATTCGCAATTGAGATAAAAACCATTGACAACGTCCCCATTGGAATCACCGCGGCAACAGCCAATATGGAGCTTGGCATAAACGATACCAAAAGTATCAAGGCCCCAAATCCAGCCGACGCATATGCCAGCCTCCTGAGGCTCGTTTGGGGGAATGTCGCGGAGATGAGCCCTCCTACCACCGCGCCAACACCCATGAATGACATCAAGGCCGCATATGTGCCAGCTCCCCTGTGAAAACCAGCGCTTGCCAAAAGGGGAAAGGAGACCTGAAACTCAAAGGCAAAAGTGCCCACCAGGAACAGGATCACAAGAGGAACTTTGAGATTTGGCGCAGTCCAGACATAGCTGAGTCCTTCCCTCAACTGCCCCTTCGCCCTGGGTATCCTCTCCGAATAATAGAGCTCTGCAGGTCTTATCATAAGTAGCGCGATGATCACGCCCAGGAACGAAGCAGCATTTGCCAAAAATAGCGATCCGGTGCCAAGGGCATAGATGACGACTCCCGCAATGCCGGGACCAACGATTCTTGCGGAATTCATCACCACCGCGTTGAGGCTCACTGCGTTCGCAATGCGCGACTTTTCCACCATCTCCCCCACGAACGACTGCCTCGCTGGATTATCGACGGAGTTAGTCACGCCTATCCAAAGTGAGATGGCATATACCATCCACATCTCCACATCACCGGTTACGGTGAGCACGCCAAGGAGCAAAGATGCGACGGCCAAGGAACTTTGAGTAGCAAGGATCAACTTCCGCTTGTTGACTCTATCGGCCACAAGGCCTCCCACGACACCCAAGAATAGCAAGGGAAGAAATTGGGCGGCAGTTACGGCACCCAGCTCGAATCCTGAATGCGTCAGTTTGAGGACCAGCCATGAAAGTCCCACCGTCTGCATCCAGGTTCCCGACACAGACACAAGTTGGCCGGTCATATATAATCGGTAGTTGCGGATTTTGAGAGAATCAAATGTCGCTCTTCTAGCCTTCGCTTTGCCCACCGGTCCCTCCTAGCCCAGATGACACACAGGCGACGTCAAAGGTGCAGCTGGTCGCCGGTCGGCGCATCGCGACGAACTCAAAGCGATGGCAAACATTTCACTCCCCGTAATTTGAGGATAGCGCCGGAATGCGGCTCAATCAAAGTTGAGCCGCATGAAGGCTACCATGTTCCGAACGCAACTATAAGGGGAAGGCTCAGGCTCGTTATTCGTCGCTCATCTGGGAAAGGACACCTTCTGCGCTAGGTTCGATCCCTCTGTGAACCGCGCTCTTCAAAGGCTTCTCGGGAAGGAAAAACGCGATCACAAGCGCGACCAGGGCAAATGGAATCGCCGCCAGAAACATTACGTGAAGAGAGCTGACAAATGCCTGGAGAAGAGCGGCGTGAATAACTGGCGGTAGCGAGTTCAATGCTGCTGGCGACCCGGAAACAGCTCCGTTGGCAAGAGACGCTGGAACCGTGACTCCGCTAGGAAGAAACCGTGGCATGCTGTATGCAAGCCGGTTCACAAGGATACTCCCAAAGAATGAGGTTCCGACGGCACCGCCCATGGTTCTGAAAAACGACACGGCAGAAGTTGCTGTACCTAGATCCTTGTGCTCTACTCCATTTTGAGTCGCAAGCACAATTACCTGCATCGCCAGTCCAATACCGAATCCCGTAACAAACATCATGACGGCCTGGATCGAATACGTAGTGTCAATCT
>DAHVOF010000147.1 GCA_027318945.1 Actinomycetota bacterium
CGCTTTTGTCCGATATATCTGGTATGGAGAAATCGCTCAAATGCCTCTGCGGCGTTCAAGCGTTCGAGAATATGGTTCTTATCGGCCACATCGAGATCAGCAATCTTTCCCTCAACCTGAGCTTGGATCCACTTCTTCTCCTCTGGGTGGGAGATATGCATATACTCATAGCCAATTGTTTGGCAATACGTATCTTTCAGCACAGTCATGATCTGCGAGAGTGTCATCTGCTCGTTTCCCGCAAAACCATCCGTGACGAATACCCTATCCAGGTCCCACACTGTCAAGCCATAGGTGAAAGGGTCCAGTTCAATTGGAAACGACGGCTTCATTAGTCCAAGAGGATCGAGATCCGCCATCAAGTGCCCGCGCACACGGTAGTTATTAATGATCGTGTGGACACGGACCTGCTTGGTCGCTTTAGATGTTTCGGATCCTCCGACCTGCCTGTCCTGTCGCCATACGAGCGGCCGATTGATGACTCCCAGGGAGTCGAAGATCTCCTCGTAGAATCCATGCTGCCCTAACAGTAACTCGTAAATCCGAGCAAGAAACAGACCTGACTCGGCCCCTTGGATCACTCTGTGATCATACGTTGAGGTTATCGTCACCGACTTGGACACGCCGAGCTCCGCAAGAGTGCCCGGATCGACGGATGCAAGTTCGGCCGAGTATGCGAGGGAACCAACTCCAATTATCACGCCCTGCCCACTCATCAACCTGGGAATCGAGTGCTCAGTACCAATCGTTCCCGGATTTGTAAGGGATGCCGTGGCACCTGCAAAGTCATCAGGTGACAGCTTGTTGGTGCGAACCTTTCGTATCAGCTCTTCATAGGCGTTTACGAACTCGGCGAAGGACAACAGCTCCGCCCCCTTTATTACAGGCACGTAAAGGGTCCTACTGCCATCAGCCTTTCCGACGTCTACAGCTATCCCGAGATTTATGCTCGCCGATCTCAAAACCCCAGGATTTCCCTTGCCGTCTGCATTGGCAACAAAGACAGAGTTCATTACCGGAACGGCCTTCATGGCCTGAACAATTGCAAAACCTATGAGGTGGGTAAAGCTAACTTTGCCGCCCCTGACGCGTCCGAGGTGGTCGTTTATCGCGGTTCTGTTGACTTCAAGTAGCTTTGCCGGAACTCTCCTAACGGACGTAGCCGTCGGAACTTCCAAAGATGCCTGCATGTTGACAACAATTTTCGATGCCGCTCCACGAAGTACGATGGCTCCCTCGATCGCCTTCGAGGGTGATGAAGGCACTGCTGGAACCGAAATTCCGACTCCATTCTGGAGACTCCCGCCTTCCGGTCTAACTTTTTCACCAGCCTCTGTCTCGTTAGCCTCAATGGGAATGGTCCCCGGGCTAGAGGCCTCCTGTTGAAAATTCGTTCCTTGATCGATGCGAGTCATGCTTTCGTTTACCGCGACCACCTGCTCAGCAATTGGCACGTAATCTGCAAAAAACTCCTGCCAACTTGGTGACACCGAGCCGGGATCATTCAGGAATTGCTCGTACATCTCATCCACGAGCCATTCATTGGGACCAAAAGCCCCATAAGTCAACGACCTGTTGTTCGCCATGAGCTTTGACGTATCCTACCTTTTGAAAGTATTTATAGCCGTTAAAACAGGCTAGTAAGGCGATAGTTAGAAATGCCTAAATAATGCGGCAAGGACACAAATAATTATGACGACAATCTTGCATGCAAAAGGACTAACATGCAGATAAATAGCTGATGGCGAATTATTAACTGGATCCGTTGTGAGCATAGTTAAAATCGAAATGGCTAAGTTTGACTATTCAAATAGCTACGGAGAACAATTGGAATTAAAAC
The DNA here is from genome assembly GCA_027318945.1 of Actinomycetota bacterium. Taxonomy (GTDB): domain Bacteria; phylum Actinomycetota; class Acidimicrobiia; order Acidimicrobiales; family Acidimicrobiaceae; genus SCQM01. The sequence continues at coordinate 1,841 of DAHVOF010000147.1, forward strand.
CCAGCGTCACCGTGACAGACTCTGTCACGGTGGACCTGCCCCATGCAAGTATAGTTATTTCCTATATTGGCGCGAAGCCATTATCGACAAATCGTGGAACTGAGCCGGCCTCGGTAACCTTGGACTACCAACTGCGAGCTCCACAATATCAACGAAGACTGACCATAGGCCGCATGGAAGGCGAATGAACCAACCCGATCGATCTGCACCACAAGAGCTTCACCTTTCCCGACAGGCACTGGACAGAATTCATGTGGTGAGCCTCAACCACATGCCACCACAAACTAGCTGGCCACGTATTCTGCTGGTACACGGAACAATGGACAGAGCGACCTCTTTCAAAAGGGTTGCAAGACATCTCAGCGAGTTTGAAGTGGTCTCCTATGATCGGCGGGGATACGGAAACTCGCGATTTTACGATTCCAATGGAGTTCCGCAAAAAGTCACGTGGCAGATTCATCTGAGCGACCTCACCGATTTAATTAGCGAGAAACCTACGGTCATCTTTGGGCATTCGTATGGAGGGACGCTGACCCTCCTCGCGGCAGAACGCCGTGTAAAGAATCTCCTCGGCATCGTCACATTCGAGCCCCCACTTTCTTGGTGGAAAGGATGGTCCACGTGGTCGGCGCATTTGATGGATCCCGCGGACGCAATAGATATCGATTGGGCAAGAAATGAAGCACGGCGATTCATCATTGCGCAAATCGGCGAAGAAACTTGGAACAAGCTGCCCAAGAGCACCAAGGCCTTTCGAGAGTCCGAGGGTGTAACCATGGTGTCAGAGATGCGCTCCATGGCAAACCTTTTCCCAGTTCTGGATCCGTCGCAAATTGCGGTACCGACCATAATTTCACGATCCCTTGATGCTCCTGAAAGACACGTGAAGGGAAGCAGATACCTAGTTGAAAACATTCCCAACTCGAAGCTCGAAATCATCGCAAACACAACCCATGGAATCCATCTTCGCAGCCCGGATCAGGTCGGATCTCTCCTTCGCCAATTGATTGCCAATTGCTAAATTCCGCACAACTCCCTTACTCTGTGTTTTCCGCTGCTGAAAGCCGCAAATATATTTAGGCAGCCTGACCTCCTCACCTCCCCGACGCAATAGAGTTCCCCGACGACCCAAGCCACTCGCGAAGCTCGCACTGCAATGGGTAGGTAGTAGGCCATCCCGAGGGCTGAGACCCCCCAAAGGGGACATGGTCCTGCTACAAATGTGCTCGTAAGGAGGCATTTATCTCCGCATGCGGTTCACTCTGGCATGCTTTTGACACGAAGACCGGTTCTTTTTTGATCTTCATTTACACACGGAACGGGTTTGTTTTGCAAACCTAGGGTTCGTCGAGATCACCGCTGCTCGAGACGCTTTCAGGTTTGTCGATAAGCCTTTATCTGAAAAAGACTAAAAAGTGGATTCAGGACCACTTTATTTAGACCTCTGATGTGGAAGGCATTCTTGCCCGGACTTTACATGGTTCCACTTGTAAAGCGTCACAGTTCCAACTGCCCGAGTAATTCCTAAAGTGACATTTCTGATTGCTCAGCCCCTCCTCACATGAAACTGATCGGCGCTCCTTCGTCTACCAAGCTGTGAACATCACTGCGTTAGCAACTGGTTGTAATCGAACATTCAGGTGTTCTGCAATAGAATCCATTGAAAAGCGTTCAACAAATTCTCACTGCCATGTAGCACGGCGGAGATGCTAATAACTGCGTAACTTCGAAATTCGCGGGACCGATCTGCGGATCCAGCATTAAAGAGATCTCTGGGGACTTTCCCAATAGAGCCTGTGGGCGTTGCGGAGGTGTGGCAATGAAGGTTTTAATCAGCGGAGCGAGCGGTTTGATAGGTTCGGCCATGAAGGCGGATCTTTTATTAAATGGCCACGAGGTCTATTCGCTGAGTCGCAAAGACTCCCACGATCCGAAGTCGATAAAGTGGAACGTTACAGCTAAGAGCGGAACACTGCATGGCATTGAGTCGCTCGACGCAGTAATCCATCTGTCAGGCGAGTCCATTGGCGCAAGGCGCTGGAGTCCACATCAGAAGAAGCTAATCATCAGCAGCCGGCTAGAGAGCACCCGGTTTTTAATCGATTTGCTCGACAAATCGAAGCTCAATCCAGAGGTCTTCGTTGTCGCCTCAGCAATCGGCATCTACGGCGATCGAGGCAGCGAACTTCTTGAAGAGACTTCCAGCCCGGGTAACGGTTTCCTATCTTCGCTGGTATCGGACTGGGAATACGAGGCCAGCCATGCCAACCGAGTAGCTCGACGAATCGCGTATCTGCGCACAGGAATCGTCCTCTCAACCTATGGCGGCGCTCTTTCGAAACAGTTACCGCTCTTTAGACTCGGCCTTGGAGCGGTACTTGGGAACGGAGGCCAGTACCTTAGCTGGATCCATCTTCAGGACGAGGTCAGAGCCATCAACGCAGTACTTTCCAACCCCAAAATTTCGGGACCAGTTAACCTTGTTTCTCCAAATCCCGTCACCAACCTTGAATTCTCGAGAACGCTTGCACGAGTTTTGCGAAGGCCGTTGTTACTCAAAGCACCGGGCTTCGTTTTGGAACTGGCTCTCGGCAAAGAATTCGCCGATGAAATGCTCCTGACATCGCAAAGGGTTATGCCTTCCGCACTGCTGGGAGCCGGGTTCGAGTTCAAATTTCCCGAGTTAAATGCCGCATTGACGGATTCACTTAGATGAATGCGAGCCTCGGATGACTAATGCGTCGGCAAAAAAGGGTTCGTTGGCGACGAGATTCAAGCGGCTTGTGAAAGTATCTACGCTCACCGCCAAAATTGCGGCAACCTACCTGACGCTCAAGTCGAGAGCCATTCTGTCCAGTGCTTCCCGGAAAGAAGAGCTAAACCGCGAATTTGAGATAAAGAGCGCCAATCAGGTGGTCGAAACTCTGGGACAGATGAGAGGCGTCATGATGAAGCTTGGCCAGATGGCAGGTTATCTTGACGACGGAATTCCGGAAAATGTCAAGGCAACGCTGGGAACTTTGTATAACCGCGTTCCTCCCATGACCCGAGAGCTTACAGAAAGAACTATTGAAATTGAGCTGGGGGCCTCACTCGACGGGGTATTCAGATCATTCGACTTGGATCCGATTGCGGCAGCCTCGATCGGCCAGGTACATCGAGCTATCACAAAGTCCGGCAATGCCGTTGCAGTGAAAATCCAGTATCCGGACGCAGCTCCTACAATGGCCGCAGATCTGGCGAACACCGACGCGATGTCAAGAATTATTGGGCTCGCATTCCCCAACATGGACACAAAGCGCGTCGTCAGCGAAATTCGTGAAAGAATGCTCGAGGAGCTCGACTACGAAATCGAGGCAAGAAACCAGAGCTTATTCTACAACTATTACCAGGGCCACCCATTCATTCACATTCCGCGACTGTACCCGGAGCTTTCGACAAAACGGCTTCTTGTCACAGAACTGGTTAGTGGCAGCAGTTTTGACGAGGTGGTCAATTGGCCCTCACAGGAGCGCAACCTGGCTGCTGAGACAATCTACAGGTTTGTCTTCGGCTCGCTTTACCGTATAGCGGCCTTCAACGGTGACCCCCATCCAGGCAATTACATCTTCCACAAGGCGGGCCGCGTAACCTTCCTCGACTTCGGCCTTACAAAAGTGTTCCAACCAGCTCATCTGTTCGTATTCGAATCGATGATAAAATCTATTCTCATTGAGCCGGACGCTAATGCCTAGA
>DAHVOF010000156.1 GCA_027318945.1 Actinomycetota bacterium
CAGGGCGGGAGAAGAAGTTCTCAGAACCTCTATGGCTGCGGCGCTTAGATCGATGCCCGTCGGCCAGGAGGTCGTTGTTTACAAGAATAACTCTGATCGAAAGGGCAATTCGTACGGATGCCACGAGAATTACCTCTTGGATCGCTCACTTCCGTTTGGAAAACTCGTCAAATACGTCACCCCGTTTTTTGTGACGCGACAGATCATGGTCGGAGCGGGAAAGGTCGGAACGGAGTCGCAGCAAGTGCCGAAGGGCCAGGTTCCGTTTCAGCTATCCCAACGTGCCGATTTTTTTGAGGAAGAAGTCGGGCTTGAAACGACCTTGAAACGTCCGATAGTCAATACACGCGACGAACCGCATGCAGATGCATCTCGCTACAGGAGACTGCACGTCATTGTCGGCGACGCAAATATGTCGGAGATCTCTAGCTTTTTAAAGGTTGGAACTACTGCAATCGTCCTATCAATGATCGAAGACGGTTTTATTGATGATTTGGATCTTTCTCTTCACGATCCCGTGTCTACATTGAGAAATGTGTCTTACGACCTGACACTTAAAAAGCAGCTACGTCTAAAATCCGGCAAGAGAATGACGGCTATCGAGATTCAGAGGGAACTTTTCGATCGGGCGCTCTTGTATCGAGACCGTCATGGACTTGAGGCGCTGGGGCCTTCCGGGGATAGCGATCACGTGTTAGAACTTTGGGGAGAAGTTCTTGACGCCTTGGAATCAGATCCAATGCAGCTTTCTGATTCTCTCGACTGGGTGGCAAAATACAGGCTTGTCGCTGGCTATAGAGAGCGTAATCAGCTGGACTGGGATGATCCCAAACTCGCCGCTATTGATCTTCAGTATCACGACATTCGCCCGGCGAAATCGCTTTTTTATCGGCTTGGGGTAATGACTATTGTGGAAGAAGAGGAAGTCAAAGCGGCTGTAACGCAGCCGCCCGAAGGAACGAGAGCATATTTTCGGGGAAAATGCCTGGAAAGGTTTGGCGACTATATCGCGGCAGCGAACTGGGATTCGATGATTTTTGATCTCGGGTCTGATCCGTTGAGGCGAGTGCCAATGATGGATCCGCTAAAGGGAACAAAAGATCACGTTGGAAGGTTATTTGAGGAAAGCGCGAATCCGGCACATTTGCTAGATAGTCTCGGATCATAAGGAGAGTCAGATGGCTGAGAGAGAGTTGAAGAAAAAGACAACATCACAACGAACCGAAGACGAAGCAGTTGATGTGGCAGCTCCTTCGAGCACTGAAAAGTCGGAGAAGCTAAAGGCTGAGCTCGATGACCTGCTTGATGAGATCGACGAAGTGCTGGAAGATAATGCAGAAGAGTTCGTTCGAAATTACGTACAAAAGGGTGGACAGTAGCCCGGTAGTTTTAAGGCACTGTAGTGCCTAGTTGCAACAGAAAGTTAGAAGATTGCATTGGAGAGGATGGGCTAAGTGACCTTGCCAGTTTTCGATATCAGGGAGGATCCTGGTCCGAATTTTATGGACCTGCTTGTAAAGTCGGGTTTTGCGCCTTTTGAACTTCCACCAGGGACAGTGTCGGGGCTTTCTTCCAAGGGCATTGCGGTTCCTCACGGCACGACGATTGCGGCTTTGAGGTTTGCTGATGGAATTGTAATGGCCGGTGACCGGAGAGCAACGGAAGGTAACTTTATTGCTCACCGGAGGATAGAAAAGGTTTTTGCCGCCGACAAATTTTCGGCGGTGGGTATTGCTGGCGCGGCAGGCCCGGCGGTTGAGATGGTCAGGCTGTTTCAAACGCAGTTGGAACACTACGAGAAAGTCGAAGGCGTAAATTTGAGCCTAGAGGGGAAGGCAAATCAGCTTTCTCAGATGATTCGCGCGAATCTTACAATGGCAATGCAAGGTTTAGTTGTCATGCCTCTTTTCGCGGGATGGGATTTACAACGTCGGGTGGGTAGGATTTTCACCTATGACGTCACGGGCGGTCGCTACGAGGAAGTCGCATATCACGCCATAGGGTCTGGTGGTAAAGATGCCAGGACGACGATCAAGCTTGGCATCAAAGAGGGAATGTCTAGGGGGGATGCAGTGTCGCTCGCGATTTCGGCGCTCTATGAGGCTGCTGACGAAGATAGCGCAACTGGTGGACCTGATCTAATCCGGGGCATTTACCCGATTGTGGCTACGGTTGATCGGAACGGGTTTTCAAAGCTGGATGATGCCGAGGTGGCTGCCGCATCTCAAGATGTAATCGCGATGAAGTCAAGTGCAGGTGGATCCCAGTGACAGTTCCCTTTTATGTTGCTCCAGAGCAGGTGATGAAGGATCGGGCTGACTATGCCCGTAAGGGAATTGCGAGAGGGCGTTCCTTGATAGGCACCGTTTACAAGGATGGCATCTTGCTTGCGGCCGAGAATCCATCGAGGTCGTTGCACAAGATATCTGAGATTTACGATCGTATCGGATTTGCTGGTGTAGGAAAATATAATGAGTTTGACCAGCTCAGGGTGGCCGGGGTCAGGCATGCGGACACGAAAGGCTTCACGTACTCGCGTGACGATGTCGATGCAAGATCGCTTGCAAATGTGTATGCGCAGTATCTTGGCCAGGTTTTTACCCACGAGATGAAGCCACTTGAGGTTGAAATTCTTGTTGCGGAACTCGGTATAGACGATAATGCAAGCCAGCTATTTCATATTCTCTATGACGGAACCGTGGTCGATGAAAGTCGATTCAGCGTTCTTGGTGGCGATTCGGAATCGATTTCGGAGAGGTTTGGGGCGGAGTTCCAGCTGGACTGGTCGCTAGAAGAGGCGGTGAAGGCTGCTGTTCGCGCCTTGGCCGGTCCGGAAAGAAGGCTTGGTCCTGGAGATCTCGAAGTAGCGATCTTGAGCAAGAAGAATGGCCGGCGGACATTTGATCGACTGGGCTACTCCGCTCTAGAGGGGCTTCTGTAGGGTGCCAAGGGACTGATTGCTGGTGACCCTGGATCGTCGTATTTTCGGATTGGAAAACGAATACGGCGTTACGTGCACGTTACGAGGACAAAGGCGGTTGTCGCCCGATGAAGTTGCGCGATACCTGTTTCGGCGAGTGGTGAGTTGGGGTAGGTCAAGCAATGTATTTTTGGAAAATGGAGCACGTCTGTATCTGGATGTAGGGTCTCACCCAGAGTATGCTACTCCAGAGTGCGACTCTCTGCACGATGTGGTGGTGCACGATAAGGCCGGCGAAAAAATCCTTGAAAACCTGGTTGCATCAGCAGAGATCCGGATGCGCGAGGAAGGTATCAAAGGTTCCATCTTTCTATTCAAGAACAACACTGATTCGGCCGGCAATTCATACGGTTGCCATGAGAATTACCTAACGACAAGGACAGACGAGTTTTCGCGGTATGCCGAGGTTCTAATACCCTTTCTAGTGTCGCGTCAGATTTATGCGGGTGCGGGAAAGGTTCTGCAAACGGCGAGGGGGCCGATCTACTGCATCTCGCAAAGGGCGGAGCATATTTGGGAAGGTATCTCGTCGGCGACAACGCGGTCGCGGCCGATAATAAACACCAGGGACGAACCGCACGCGGACTCTGAGAAGTACAGACGTCTGCACGTCATTGTCGGCGACTCCAATATGAGCGAGTATGCAACTTTTCTCAAAGTTGGCGCTACGGCGATAATGCTAAGGATTTTAGAAGATCAGAGTTTTGTCCTCAGGGATCTAAGTCTAGAGAATTCGATTCGCGCAATCAGGGAAATCAGTCATGACATGACCTGCGTGCGAAGAGTAAGACTGGCTAATGGGAGAGAACTGTCAGCTCTGGAAATCCAGCAAGAGTACTGCGAGAAGGCGAGGAAGTACTGCGATAGCAAGGGGCTTCCCGCCGAGGAGGAGATAGCTCTCGAGATGTGGGAGCATGTTCTTGAAGGCATTGAGAAGGATCCACTTTCGTTGGACACGGAATGCGATTGGGTGATCAAACATCATCTGATCGAGGCCTATCGTGGGAAGCATGACCTTTCCTTGGCGAATCCCCAGGTGTCGCTTCTAGATCTGCAGTATCACGACGTAAATGCCGACAGGGGCATCTTTTATAAACTGCAGGGTCGGTCCTTGGTGGAACGAATTGTCACCGACGAAGAGATTGCTGATGCCGTGTCGAACCCACCCTCTACAACCAGAGCTAAGCTGCGTGGAGAGTTTATTGCTAAGGCAAAGGAAAAGAAGCGCGATTTCACAGTTGACTGGGTGCATCTCAAGCTAAATGATCAGGCGCAGCGCACGGTGTTACTTAAGGATCCCTTCAAATCCGAAGACGAGAGGGTCGATCGGCTCATTGAGAGCCTGTAGGAAGGTTTAGAGATTTTGGGAGATTCGGAAGCTCCTGTAGGTTCTGACGCGCCGCCTCCGAGGCGGCTATCGAGAAGCTCCAAGAGAAATATTAGAGACCTAACGATAATCATCGTGGTCGCAGTCGTTTTTGGAATACTGATTCGAAGCTTCGTGTTCCAATCTTTTTACATACCATCTGGTTCGATGGTCCCGACGTTGAATCCGGGGAATAGGGTGCTCGTGAACAAGTTGTCTTACGATTTTCACTCGGTTCATCGTGGCGACATCATCGTGTTTCGCACCCCTCCCGATGATCGCAGCAATCCTGCTATAAAGGATTTAGTCAAAAGGGTTGTAGGCTTGCCTGGCGACACGGTTTCCTCTCAAGGTGGGAAGCTATACGTGAATGGTAAGCCGCTTTCAGAGCCGTATCTTCCTCCGGGCGTAGTTACGAATGGCGTAGCGGTTACGAAAATACCTCCCGGTGAGCTTTGGGTCATGGGGGACAATCGGACTGATTCCGAGGATTCCAGGTACTTCGGGCCCATATCGGAGAAGCTGATAGTGGGAAGGGTGTTTTTGCGGTATTGGCCGCTCAGTTCATTCAAAGTGTTCGGTTAGCGAGATCGAACGCTGCTATGTCGTTGAACTGCAATGATTCGAAGAAGTGACGGTACTATCTAAACTGTGGGTAACTTAGATCCGACAAAGATTGCCATCGTCCTAATCGTCGCATTGGTCGTACTTGGGCCTGAAAAGCTCCCTGGCTTCACAAAGCAAATTGGTGCCTGGTGGGGAGAGTTCCAGAGAGTGCGAGCAAGGCTTCAGGCGGAGATTAACGGCGCGGTAAACCAAATCAATAACGTGGCTGCACCGCTCACCGAGAGTTTCAAAGCAGCCTCGTCCGGTAGCGGCGGGGCGATTTCGTCCTTCTTTACCGGGAATAGTTTCAGTTCTTCATCTGAAGTGGCTGGAGAATCGGAAAAGGAAACAGGAGAGGTTTTGAGTTCGCCTCGGTTGAGAGAGGAGACTCGGGAGGGCTGGGGCGCTACCGAAGGTGAGAGTGGGTACAACTACGGGGACCCGCGGCTGAATTGATGGGACGGTGAGCAGCACGAGCATATTCAAGCGGAAGCCGCGGTCGTCAGCGATGAGCATCATCGAGCATTTGGCTGAGTTGAGGCGCAGACTGGTCATCATACTGGCGGCGCTTCTTGCAACATCCATAGTTGCATATGCGCTTTATAACCGCATTCTTGATTTCTTTCTTATTCCATACTGTTCGATCGCCGGCAGCAATCATTGTTCGCTCTATGTGACCGGACCGCTGGAAGGCTTTGGCATTCGACTGAAAATTTCAATCTTTGGCGGCATAGTATTGGGGCTTCCGGTGATTTTATGGGAGCTTTGGAAGTTTATTACTCCGGGCTTGAAGCGGAATGAAAAACGGTACGCCATACCTTTTGTTTTTACTTCAGTGCTCCTTTTTGCATTTGGGGCATTTGTCGCCTATTTAACGTTTCCGCACGCACTGAGGTTCCTTTCCGGAGCGGCCGGCCCTCATCTGAAGGAGATCTACAGCCCTTCCAGCTATCTGAACCTGATTATTCTTTTGATGGTTGCCTTTGGAGTGGCGTTTGAGTTCCCGGTTCTGCTCGTGTCGCTTGAGATTGCCGGTGTGGTAAGTCCTCAGAGGCTGAGTGCGTTTAGACGTTGGGCTATCGTAATTATCTTCGCTGTTGACGCAGTATTCTTGCCGTCTTCTGACCCATTTTCGCTTTTTGCTATGGCATTGCCGATGATTTTCTTCTATGAGATCGCAATTTTAGTCGGAAGGCTTATCGCCCGGTCAAAGAGGAGGCCTCGGGCGGCAGTTTCGTCACAGTGAATTCACGTGCGAGGATCCGTCTAGGTACTAAAATAGCTGTAACGACTACAAGCGGAAGATAATGTCAGTCCACCAAGACTTCGTTAGGCGAGCTGGTTTTGAGCTTGACGAGTTTCAAATTAAAGCTATAACGGCTCTAAATGCGGGGAAATCTGTACTTGTCGCAGCTCCTACTGGATCTGGCAAAACAATAGTTGCGCGATATGCGATCGAAAGGGCGCTCGAGCTAGGTCGCCGGACGTTTTACACAACGCCTCTCAAAGCTCTTTCTAATCAGAAATATCTGGAGTTCTGTGAGCTGTACGGAACAGAAACCGTCGGGCTACTCACGGGAGACAACGTGGTAAGACCCGGCGCCAAAGTTGTCGTAATGACCACTGAAGTTCTCAGAAACATGATCTATTCATCAACCGAGCTGTCGGACTTGGCATACGTGGTGCTTGACGAGGTGCACTACCTGCAGAATCCCTACCGTGGGGCGGTATGGGAGGAGGTCATAATTCATCTTCCTATGGAGGTCGACCTAGTATGCCTGTCGGCGACGGTTTCAAATGCCGAAGAGTTTGCCGAATGGATCGGTACGGTAAGAGGTTCAACCGAGGCGGTGATTGAAGAAAAGAGGCCCGTTGAGCTGCATCATTTCTATCTAGTTGGCGAGCGGAGATCCGGATCCTTGATCATGGTACCTACGGAAGTGGACGGCAGGGTCAATCCAGAGGGCTCGAGATTCGATGGTCCCGCGATCGGAAACTTTGCGCGAAGACCCGCACGTAAGAGCAGGTATTCGACGCCTCGACGGGTCGACGTCGTGGAGCAATTCATGGATTGGGGTTTTCTCCCGGCTATATATTTCATATTTTCGCGAAATGGATGTGATGAGGCTGTTCGACAGTGCTTATACGAAGGAGTTCGCCTCACCACCTCATCTGAAAGATACATGATCAGAGAGATAGCGGAGTCGAAAGTGCAGGCCCTGACTGACGAAGATCTTCGCGCTCTGGGGTATGCGGAATGGCTCGAAGCTTTGGAAGCGGGAATAGCATCCCATCACGCCGGAATGGTTCCGCCCTTTAAGGAGATAGTAGAGGCATGCTTCGACCGATCACTTGTAAAGATTGTTTTTGCCACGGAAACGCTTTCGCTCGGCATAAATATGCCCGCGCGGTCGGTGGTGATCGAAAAGCT
>DAHVOF010000162.1 GCA_027318945.1 Actinomycetota bacterium
GGCTTTGGCCAAGAGGGAAGACTGTGGCCGCCCTCGACATGGATGCATCGCGATTCAAGTCTTATTTAGGAGCGGAATTCGGGCGCTTTAACCTCCAGCTCCTTGACAAGGAGCTGGAGGTGTCTGGGAATGCTAGAGCAGTATTGTTTGCGACATGTTGTGACTGAAAGCGTGGCGTGTCGCCTTCCGTAGGTGCTCTACCTCGGCTGCTCGACAACCATGAGCGTGTGACCGGTCGGATCGCGGAACAGGAACAGAGGCGGAACCGGAGCGCCCATCCTCGAGACCTCGGAATCAACATCAACACCGAGCTTTTGCAGTTCAGCGTATGTCGAGTCGATGTCCTCGGTTGTAAGGGTGATTCCGGTCACGGTTGGAGCAACATCCTGTTTCGGCGAAGGTGGTGTCAATGCGATGCCAGTGGTCCCATCCGAGAGGTATACCTCCACCCAGCGATAGCCTCCTCCAAACGGAACGTCTGTGCGCTTTTCGAATCCCAGATTCTCGTAGAACTCGATCGCCCGATCTTGGTCGGGCGTTGGAATGCAAACCAGGCTCATACTGCGAATGCCGGTTCCTGTCATCGCCATGTCGACTCCTTTTTGGTTGCCTTAACTTGAGGTTAGACCGATTTAGCAGCAGGTATCGACCGATGCCTTCGAAGTTAAGCCGATAACCATTGCTCTCCTAATCTCCGCCTATTGCAATTTGGGAAATGTCTGCAGCGCGTTCGATGCATCGAGAAATGCATGATGCGACTACGCGAGGGCTCCTTCAATGCGAGTGAGCACCGAGGGCCATCCATCGCCCATGCCTTTGAAAGCCTGCCTTCCCTGAGGAGAGTCGAGGTCAAAGTCCCTATGTTCCACGAACAGCCTCGTCCCTATTCCTTCGGCAACCAAGCGCCAGGTTATCTTGGTGTTCAGGAGACCCTCCGCAAATGTGTAACTTAGAAGTACCGGCTCTTCAACTTCGAGGACCTCACAGCGTTGTATTCCCCAAGGTCCGAGATCCATGCTGAACCTGTGGCCCACCACAGGCTTGATGTCACCGGACGCCCACCATCTTGCCAAGAGCTCGGGATCGGTCAGAGCGCGCCAGGCCACCATGGGAGGGCGCGCAATGAACTGGTCAAGCTTCAGTCGATTCTCCGGCTTCATTGTTCCTCCGTTTCACGCATGTCGCGCAGACCGCTCAGACGGTCGCGCCAATAACTTTCGAATGGGCTGAGCCACTCGTCGATTTCGCGAAGTCTGTCGGGCACGAGATGGTAGAGTCTCTGCTGGCCGTGTGGCACATCCCGAACCAGATCGGCATTGCGAAGAACGGCCAGGTGCTCAGACAGGGCCGACCTGCTCAGGGGAAACTCCTCGACGAGAGCTGATACAGAGAGTGGACCCGTGAGCAAGTGGGAAAGGATTTCGCGCCGAGTCTGGTTTCCAAGTGCGCTGAATACTTCCTGTGACATTGCACTATCATATGACGGATTTTTCCGACATGTCAATACGCCTGAGATGTTTGCTCCAGGCGCTGTAGAGTTTGGGAGCTGGCTTCATTAGGGGCTCCTCTTGCCTTGGCTCGCCGGGATCACGAAACGATCTGAGGGCGCACTCCTCTTTATCCACGACTACCGGGTGCGGTACATCTTCGGTTCTAATTTCGCCCCCTAGCTGGGGAGGATCTATCTGTTTTGTTTCAGAAAGCGTCCGCCTGCGCTCCGGTCCAGGGCCTTTCAAGAGGACCTGTGCAAGCGTGCATCTATGACGAAGGCGATTGGTGGGAAGGATAGAGGAAACCCGAGTGGCGCCAGCTGCTCAGCTTTCAGTCACTGGCCCTGGTGTGGGCCGATCAGGCAGCCGACCATCCGCCGTCAGCCGTGACAAGGGCTCCGTTCACCTTGGAAGCCTCATCGCATGCAAGCCACGAAATCACAGTTGCGATCTGGTCAGGCTCCGCAGTTGCTGCCATTGCGGCTAATTTGGCCTTGGCGCGTTCGAACGCCCATTCTACGGATGGGTTCGACGACGCTCCGATGTTCGTGGCAACTCCACCGGGAAGGACTGCGTTTGACCTGATATTTTGGGGACCATAATAGAAGGCGACTGACCGGACCAAACCGATTACGGCATGCTTCGAAGTTGTGTAGGCCGTGCCGGCCGCTCCGGCACTCAGCGCTGCTTCCGAGGCAACAGTCACTATTGCTCCACCACCTGACGACAGCATTTTCGGCAGCACTGCCCGAGTAAGTCTCATGACTCCATTCAAGTTGATGTCCATGACCCTGTTCCAAAGTGAGTCGTCGAGATCGCCGAGCGGAGTGAAATGGTCCATAATGCCCGCCACATTTGCGAGGATGTCTACTCTGCTGTCCGCTGCGGCGACGAGGCGGTCCACATCCTCCTGGCTGGTGACATCAGCCGTTACGAACTCTCCCTCCAGGTGCGAGTCGGCGAAGAGTTTCTTTGTCTCAGAAAGTGCGGTCGGATTGACATCGCAGCCTATTACCCGAGCACCCTCCTGCGCGAGCCTCAAAGCAGTCGCCCGTCCGATTCCACTTCCTGCACCCGTGACGATTGCGACTTTTCCCTTGTGTCGAAAACTATCCATGATGACTCCTTCCCGCCCCAATTCAATCCTAGATCCTGCTGGGTCCTAAAGTCATTGAAAAGATCTGCTCTCTGGGTTGGCTCGAACCCAAGTTCCTGGTCTTATTTGCCGCCTGCAGCTGCTCACGAGTCAACCCGATTCCGAGGTATAGGCGGGCCATGACTAAGGTGCCGAATGGAAAAATGCTGACCGTGGCCTAGATCGGAAAGGGGAGGGCTGATACCAAAGTTCGCATGCCGTTGATGTCGGACTCATGTCAGAGCCATGGGGAGCTGTGCTGGCATAAGCCAGCCAAATCCATGCAAGTGCGGTCCTTAAATGCAGAGAGATCTGTGAATGGATGCTGGGACGTTCGCGCATCCCTCTGGTGGCGATATCTAACTGTCGCTACTTTGCCTTTTTGAGTTCGAAATATGATGCCGATAGGATCGGTTCAGACATATAAATTCTGTTGGTGAAGGCGCACCGACTGCTTGCTCGTGACGATCGCAGATTTTCTCTTTGAAGGTATACCAACCTTGGAGGTCGTATAGCGAGGTGAAAATTTGTCGGTTCGGCAGCCTGCAAATGGCAGTTCTTTTCACCTGTCAGCGCTATTGATTTTCTTTCGTTCAAGCTATAGTCCGCAGAGGCTGTCCGAGCTGATTCCAAGTTCGATATTGGTCAAGTTGCAAAGATGCTCACCTGCGACAATCCATGCGAGGTCGCAGGTCTCACGTTCGCTGAAATGTATTTGGAGGGCTGCAAACGTTTCGGGGCTCATCTTCCTATCCCTTGCGAGCTCAGCGGCGTAGTCGAGAGTGTCACGCTCAGCGTCGCTGAATAGCGGGCTCACCGGATAATCGCCAAGCGCATCAACACGTGCGAGCTAATTCGAGGACTGCTTCGTCGCATACCACCGGTTTGCATCCATGCAGATAAGGCAAATGTTTATCGATGCGACCTGCTCGCGAACTGGCAGTGCGGTGGGCGAATCCAGCCTTAGCTTCTTATCCAGCTTGGGAAGCTTTCCGCGGAAGTTCCCGAACGAGAGCGGCATGCGAGCTGAGTGGATTGTGATTGGGACCATCACTTTGCCGGCCTGGATGCGGCTGAAGAGGTACACAAGTTTCATGGTTAGGGTCCGAGGTTTTTCAATAGGGGCGAGGCAAGGCGTAGCGGGCCACTCCTTTCTGCTTTACTTTCCAGGGGCCTCAGAGCCGATGCTGCATCGGCTCCAGTTCAAAGGATGATTGGTGGTGTTAGGGTAAGCAATTGTGAATGTTTTCCAGCATTTGTTCGCAGAACTAAGAACCTTACGGGAATCGTGGGGGAGCATTATTGCGACCTTGGGCGCACCTGCCGAAATCTTCGTCATGAGGTTATTACTGAAAATCAGTACGGTCTTGTGTCGGCCATGGCTGGTTTAGTTACTCCCCTAGCAAAGCCTCCTTACTCGCGTTGTTTCGAATCCGAGGGTCACAGTTGATTATGGCGGATGGCTGTCGCGGAATCTAACGAATATAGTAAGTTGACCCAGACACTCGAGGACGACCATCAGGAGTGTGCTCCAACGGTTGGGTATATATTCCTTGGACGGGCGCGCTTGGTGTTTGACTACGCTCGGTTGGCCGGATCGCTACCGTGCGGGTTCATGGTGCTGCCTCCAGGTGCAGGAGGAGCTGCTTGGCATCCATGCCGCCGGCATAGCCGCCGAGACTCCCGTCGCTACGGATGACGCGGTGGCAGGGCACTACCAAGGGGAGAGGGTTGGTGGCGCATGCGCTGCCAACGGCTCGCACGGCTTTGGGGTTTCCGGTAGCTGTGGCGATTGTCGCGTAGGTGGCGGTTGTGCCATATGCGATGTCGGAAAGGTGTTCGAGCACAGTACGGCGAAACCCGTGAGCGAGTTGCAGATCGAGGGGGAGGTCGAAGCGCTGGCGGTGGCGAGCGAAGTATGCTTCTATCTCGCGGACAGCTGGGTCGAGCCGGGCGGGGGCGAAGAGAACGCGGGGACTGACCCGCTCGGTGAGTTGGGTAAGCACGTGGTCGTAGCCCTCGACCGGAAAGGCGACACGTACTAGCCCGATTGGCGTGGCGGCAAGCAATAGGGTGCCGACGGGGGTGTCGAGCATGCGGTACGCGACATCTAAGAGGTTCTCGGTAGCAGCCTGCTTGGTAAGGCGGGTATGCAGGCGATTTAGTGTAGCAGTATCGTCCTGTTGGTTGAGAAGGTTGCGGAGGTCTTCGGGTGTAGTCAAGGGATGTCCTCCCGGCGAATGGTTGTGCGGAGTTTAGCGATTCCGTCCGCCGCAGCGCGTCGCACGGCAGGCTCGTTTCTGTCCAGCATCTTGGCGACCTGCGCGTAGGGCAGATCGGCGATGTAGTGGTAGACAACGGCTGATCGCTGCGCGACCGGCAGTTCGGCGATTGAGTGCCACAGATCGAGGCTTCTGTCAGGTGCGCTTCTGTCGAGCGACGGGTCATTAGGGAGCGTTCCGATCGGAATAGGCGCCCGCTGGGCCGCCCGCAGACGGTCTATTGCCTTGCGGTGCGCGATCGTGACCAGCCAACCACGGATGTAGCTGTCATCTCGCAGTCGCGGGTACGCTGTCAAGGCGGCCAGAAACGTTTCTGACCAGGCGTCCTCGGCGTCGTGGGGGCCAACCAGCGCACGGCAGACGTGGAGCACGACCTGGCTGTGGTCTAAAACGACCTGTTCGAAGGGGGGCAGACTCACCGTCCACCCCTATCCAGCTCCGCAACGACGGTGCTCACCACGTTGCCCAGCTCTGTTGCTTGCGCATGCTCATACCCATATCAACGTCGCGAGCCTCTGTTTCGTGAGATTTATGGTCAGGCTAATAGTATCGACGAGGTCTTTTGATTCCGCGCCTTATGAAACGATCATCAAGGGTGCCGATCTAATGTGGTCACGATAATATCCGTGGCTCGCCGGCGATCGTCAGCTTTTTTCTGCGGATTGCTCCACGTGCGGTCTTGCCCCGGGCGGACTTGACAATCATCACCTCAGGCTCGGCTGATCCCAGTGCGGCGATCGCCCAGTACGGACGTGTGGGTCGACATTGTGTACCCCCTGCATTCTTGCTGCCAAGGAGACAAATTTTCACAAGGAGTGAATTGACGGTTCTGTACGCAACCAAAGGAGCGGGAAGCTCGATGCCCGGCGATGTGGAGTTTCTCTAACTCTCCGAAAGGCACTCACGCAGTCCGTTGCTCCTCCTCGTTGAGTCTGTCGGCTCGGACGGAATCACGAACCTGGCATGGTTTGTGGGCGCTAGTCACGCGGCCCGCGGTCAAATATTCAAATTGGAAATCGATGAACACAACAAGGGCTGTGAACTTGGGGGTTCGGAACATTTTGCCCGCGATGTTCGAGGTGGACGCAAGTAAGATCGCGGACCTTGGGGCTGGGAAAATCCTTTGGAGTATGCCTATCACCGCATCACTTATTCTGGCCCCAGAACTTCCTCGCGTGCTCCGTCAACGCCTTGGCGGCCGGGCTTCTTTCAGCGCCAGGTTTCCACACAAGCTCTAGCCTGGACCGGATTTCCGGATCTGAGATTACGGAGGCATTCAACTGTTCGCCCGCGTTGCTTGCAGTCGACTCCGGCACCACCGCCACTCCGAGCCCATTTAGGGCCAATTCTGCCACCATGCCGAGTGCGCTGGCTTCGAGCACAACTCTTGGTTCGATTCCCAAACGTGCGCACGCGCTTTCAAGTGCAGATCTGACTCCGGTTCTTTTTGGAAGACAGATGAGCGGCAAGTCTGCAAGATCCATGAGATGGAAAGGCTCGCCCAGTGAAAGCGGTCCTGATTTCGATGCCGCTGCCACTAAACGTTCGTCCACGATTGTTATCGTTTCGTAGCCCCGGTATTGGTCTCCCGGTGTGCCTATGAGTGCGAGGTCGAACTCCCCCTCACCTAATCCTGAGAGGAGCTTCTCTGAGACGTCTTCTTTTAGGGAAATCTCAATTCCGGGAAATCGGTTATGAAACGCCGCGATCATTGCTGCAAAGGATCCCAGGGCACATCCCGACACCATTCCTATATTCAGGCAACCTCTGAGGAACCCGTTCAGCCGGTCGATCTCCCGGGAAACCTCTTCTGTAGCTGAAAGGGCCGCGCGGACATGGGGAACAATGGCTTTCCCGACTTGGGTTAGCTTAGTTGTGTGACCCCTTCGGACGAAGAGTTGCTGTCCAAGCTCTCGTTCGAGCTGGCCAACTTGGGCACTGATCCCGGATTGGCTGATGTGTACCCGCTTTGCTGCACGCGTGAAGTTTTCCTCTTCTGCAACTGCAAGGAAGTACTCCATTTGTCTAAGTTCCATAAGTAAAGATTCTAATGACTAAAAGAATTAGCTGTTGGACTTCTAGCTTTTCGAATCGTAGCCTGGTTGGGAGAGATTGAACGCAAAGAAAGGAAGTTCGAAGTGTCAAACCAAAAGGCTCGCGCGCCGGAGGACCTGACGAGAATGTTCGTCGAGGCTGCAAATCGTGGAGATGCCGAAGCCGTGGCAGAGCTGTATGAATTAGATGCCGTGATGGCATACCCTCCTGGCGAGTTGACCAGAGGTCGTGATGCGATTCGAATCCTGTGGAGCAAGGCTTTTGCCAGGCGTCCTCACTTTGAGCTGGAGGATTCTCTTCCGCCATTGGCAGTCGACGAAATAGCCCTCACGGCCACCCTTGCGAAAGACGGAGCCGGGGTAAGGGTACAGGTTGTTCGAAGGCAGCCCGATGGCAGCTGGCTCAGGTTGATCGACACGCCCGAGCTGGAGCAAATTCCATTCGGATAGGGGGATGCACTTGAGGACTCGATGCAGCAGCCCGAAACGCGCGACACCTGTAGAGCGTAGCCAGTCTGGCTTGCGGCAGAGGGCCCCGGATGCACCATCAAGCGCCGAAATTCCGCTCTTTCCCTAGACATCGCGCCGATACCACGATTTTGCCGAATCGAATCGTGGGGATCTTGAAGTTGGGCATAGTCCTGTTCAGTTTTCGTGTTTTATCGCGACGAATAGCCTTCCATTCCAACGGTGCTCTGCTGGAAGGCTAACAACTGTTCGCGACGATGATCTCAAACCGGGGATTTGTGGGAGCTTCTCCGAGCTCTGACTGGGTCGCTCGTCTGGCAGTCGTGCTTGAGCAGCCCATGGCCGTACTTTCCTTCCCGACTGCCCCGCAGTTTGGTGCTAAGGACATAGGCGGTAGGGCAAGGCTTGACGAGCTATCGTTTCAGAGCCCTTGCGTTACGGCTGATGGCTAGTTGGTCCCGGGCAAGGACGGGATGGACGACGAGCTTTGAGGGCTGGAATTACTTCTGCGCCATGCTGGTTCAACTTGTGTGTTCCGAAGGCTTGCGCAACTTTTCCGGGACCGGCGAATTGATGCTCATTGTTCAGGACGGATTGGTTTCATCTCCTCAGTTTCGATTAGGGAGGCCGGAGCGATGGCCCCAGATCCGTAACGCTTCCTTATTTCGTCCACGCTTTGCGCGATCGCAGACTGGCGCTCGTCAACGACGGTATCATCCAACGTCAGCTGCATCGGACCGCCGTCGCCCAAGTTGGTGAGAGATACCCCCAGGAGCCTAATTCCATCCAAAAACGCATCTTGTGGGAAGAGCTTGCGAACCTGTGAAAGAATCGCTGAGCGCGAGTCAGTCGCCGAGGGCAGCGTCGTCGAGCGGGTAATGGTGCGAAAGTCGGCGAATCTGATCTTTAGGCTGATGGTCCTTCCGGTGACAGAGCTTCTTCTGGCCCTTTGAGACACTTGGTCGGCTAAACGAACGAGTTCACGGTCTATTTGGCTAGGGAGATGCAGATCTACGGCGTAGGTCCGTTCATTTCCGATGGACTTTCTCTGCGCTCTCGCCTCGACGGGATCGGTGTCGACTCCGCGAGCTAATGCCCGCAAGCGAGACCTTGCGGTGCCAACTATGGAGATGAGGGTGGAATCCGGGAGCATCCTTAGGTCCTTGATGCGCTTAACGCCAACAGAGTTGAGCCTCTCGTAGGTTTTCGGCCCTACACCCCACAGCTCTTTTACCGAGAGGGGATCGAGGAACTCCTGTTCGTGGCCTGGCCAAACTACGACAACCCCTTTTGGAGGCTCAA
>DAHVOF010000164.1 GCA_027318945.1 Actinomycetota bacterium
AGGGGCTTCAACTACGTCGGGAGTAAGCCCACCCTCAACGATCTTCCCTCCGTACATCACAATTATTCTGTCCGTCACATCTGCTATCAAAGCGAGATCATGCGAAACTATTATTAGTGCGAAGCCCAACTCGCCTCTTAGGCGCAAAAGCAGCTCCATCACCTGCGCCTGGACCGTAACATCTAGAGCCGTCGTGGGCTCGTCAGCTATTAGCAATTTGGGCTTCCTGGAAAGCGCCATCGCAATAAGCACTCGCTGACGCTGGCCACCGGAAAGTTCGTGGGGGTAACTTCGCAAAGTACGCTCCGCATTGAGCCCCACAAGTTCCAATAACTCTGCCGGAGACTCAGTTCCTCCGCGTCGCACTAGCTGCTCGAGTTGCGTCCTAACTGTCATACTAGGGTTTAACGAGGAGAGGGCATCCTGATAAACCATGGCCATTTCGTTACCGAGGAGGCGGCGGCGGTGTTCCCGATCGAGCTGCAGAAGGTCTTCGCCTCCGAACATAACATTCCCAGTCACTTCACAAGAGCGAGGTAAAAGTCCCATTATTGCTAGGCTCAGCAGGCTCTTGCCACAACCACTCTCACCCACGAGACCCAACACTTCACCCGATCGAACACCGAAGTTCACCCCTTCAACGACTGACTTTCCCGCGTGGTTCTTTGGAAAACGAATGGACAAATCGCTGACTTCAAGCACGGGCGCGCCAACTGGCACTGGACGAGCACGCAGCCGTAGCCGCTCGCCTGCATCCGCGAAAGTCGACGGCAACTGACCTACCTTTGTTCCGGACAACGATTGCGACTTCATCACATCATTCACAACAGTGCTGCTGCCGGTTTTACGGTATATCGGCGCTCCCCAAGCATCGGAGATACTCTCCGCAAGTATGTTGAGCGCCAGCACGGTCAAAAGAATAAGGATGCCCGGAAATACTGTTGCCCACCATCCCCCGGCGATGATCAAATCTCTTCCAGACGACAGAACATTTCCCCACGACGGAGTTGGGGGCTGAACCCCGGCTCCGATGAACGATAGGCTAGCCTCGAATACAATGGCATTAGCAACCATCAGGGTGCAGACGACGAGGATGGGCGCAGCGGAGTTCACGGCCACGTGGCGCCTTAATATGTGCCACTTGGGTGCGCCAATTACTGCCTCCGCACTTACGTAGTCTTCACTGTACTGGGCCATGACGTTAGCACGCACAACTCGGGTCAAAGTTGGTACGTACAGGAATGCAATAGTGCATACCAGTACGAGCAGCCCGCTACCAAAGGCCGTAACCAACACAGCGGCAAGCGCTATGCCAGGAAAGGACATCTCGACGTCGCAAGCCCGCATTATGATTTCGTCGATCGCCTTAGAGGACGTTGCAGCAACGCTCCCGAGAACTGCGGCAACGACAAGAGCGAGAATTGTAGAACCGAACCCGATTACCAAGGAGTACCGCGTTCCGAGCACAAGTCGCGAAAAAATATCGCGACCAAGAATATCCGTCCCCAACCAGTGCACGCCGGAAGGGGGATGGACCGGCGTGTACGTGGTTAAGGGGTTGTCCGTTGTAACTAGATTGGCAACAATTCCAATAAAGGCGATGAATACAACAAATCCAAGGGCAATCTTCGCCGGCGCTGGAAGCGCACGCAGCCGATTCATCATCTGACGCGGGGCGTTTGCCTTAATCGTGAAATCTCGCTCAGTACTCACGCCGACCGCAACCTTGGATTGACAACGAGCAGCAAAATATCAACTAGCAGGTTTGCTATGACGAATGTCAGAGCCACCATCAAAACAATGCCCTCCACAAGACCCGCATCACCATTGGTAACCCCGTGAAGAAGCAGTTTTCCCATTCCGGGCAAGTCAAATATCGTCTCGATCACAAGAGCACCACCAATCAACGTACCTATCGTGATTCCGAGCATTGTCAGCGGCGTCACGAGAGCGTTTCGAAGAACGTTTCGGCCCACAACCACCACGGGAGAAAGTCCGTTTCCTATGGCTGTTCGCACGTAATCCTTATCGAGTTCCTCGACCATGGCAGTACGAAGCACCCTGCTCAGTGATGCGCCAACCGGAATCCCAAGAGCCAACGACGGCATCGCCATGCTTTGTAGCCATGCCACAACGGACTGGCCGGGTGAAACGTACCCGCCTGACGGGAAGAAATGCAACCTCAGCGCAAAAAACTGGATCATTACTATCCCGAGCCAAAACGACGGAGTAGCCAACCCGATCATTGAAAAAACGCGTATGAGATGATCAGGCCAGCGATCCCTGTACATTGCCGCGGTAATCCCTAGGATCACGGCAAGTATCAAAGCGATCACCAGCCCGAAAAAACTGAGCTCCAATGTAACTGGCAAAGCGCGCCCAACTACCTGCACCACTGGCTGGTTTGTATCTTGAGTAATCCCAAGGTTGCCATGCAGAGCATGCCAAACAAACCGTAGGTACTGCACAGGAACAGGTTGATTGAGACCGTGAGCGATAATCCAAGCCTGCCGAGCCGCCGGCGAGGCACTAGTTCCCAGTGCATTGAACGCAGGATCGTTCGGTGCGAACTTAGCTACGACGAACACCAAGAAGGCAACTGCCAACACCAGCGGGACGAGAAGCAGGAGGCGCCGGAAGGTCATCCGCACCACTACGAGCATTTGGAAACTCCTCTTACACGTTTGCCCAACCCTAACATAAGCTCAACTGCTAAGCCTTTCGGCTAACCCCGAGGAAGTCAAGTCCCGTGGTTGTGATCGGCTTGAAGCCAACTAGCTGCTTAGAGTTCCAGCCTGTCGCCAAGTTCGCATGGAATAGCGGATACAGGGGAACTTCCTCGGACAGAAGGTCGAATGCCTGCTTCCAGATCTGCTTCTGGCTGCTGCTAGTCGTAGCCTGGGCACCCTGATTGAGCAAAGACACGAGTTGTTTCGCCTGTGGGGTGGTGTCCCAGTAATATCTCCGCTGCGGCCACTGACCCACATACCACCAGCGCATCAGCAAGTCGGGGTCGTCCGGACCCCAGACGGAGGGGTCACCCGGAGCCACCATTACCTGATAGTTGCCCTTGTCTACCAAGTTCTTGTACAGTCCACCGGACCCACCAAGGTGGAGAGTCGTATTGACTCCGATGGAATCCCAGTTTTCTTTAATGACAGGCGCACATGCTTCAATAAAGTTCACCGTGCTACTCAACAAAGTAATATTGAGCGAAGACACTCCCGCAGCCGCCAAAAGGCTCTTCGCCTTTTGTGGATCATACGTGTATACCTTCGTGGCACGCTGGTAGTACGCGCTGTTCGTAGGCATGAAGCATGTTGCTGGCGTTCCATAACCAAGGAGTCCCTTGCTTATGATCTCGGGAACGTTGAGCGCATAGTGAAGGGCCTGTCGAACTCGTACGTCATCGAACGGCTTTTGCTTGCAGTTGAACATCATGAACATGACGTCGAAGCCTTCAACGGATTGAACTGTGTCGGTTTTCTTAAGTGCCGGAACGTCGACTGGTGGCACTGCTTCGATTGCTTGAACCCTATTCGATTGCAATGCGGTAACTCTCGCGGCAGCGTTGGTTATTGGCAGGAAGGTAACGGTACCCACCTTGGCCGGTATCGGACCGTTGTACTTGTCGTACGCATTCAAGACGTAAGATACCTGCGGCGTGGCCGAGCTAACCATGAACGGTCCCGATCCGATCGGCTTCAGCGCGAAACCCTTGGGATCTGCGGTGACTGCCGCCTTTGGAACAATCTTTACACAAGTCACACGTGATGGAAACAGCCGGAATGGGTAGTTGAGGTTGAACTGGACGGTATCGGTTGCGGTTGCGACCACTGACTTGATAAAGGGCAAGAACTCGCTCAAGGTCGAATTGTTGGCCGGATCGAGAATTCTCATGTAGCTGAAAACGACATCATCCGCACTAACCGGGGTTCCGTCATGGAATGTGGCACCGCTACGGAGTTTTGCCGTCCAGGTCGTCGGATTCGTTTCAGTCAACGATTGAGCAAGGGTGTTGTAAGGCGTGCGAGTCGGCATATCCATGTCGACCAAGCCTTCAAACACATGCATGTTAAGCGCTAGAGCAGCTGCTCCTGAGGCCAACATCGGGTCAAAGTTCGTGTCCAGATTATACGCCAATCCAGCGGTGATCGACGACGTAGCCAAGCTGCCGCCCGTAGTTGTTGATGACCCGGCTAACGTCGTCCCGGTCTTTGCTGAGGCTGTACTAACCCCGCACGACGCGAGTGCCGTAGTCGCGGCCGCAGCCACGCCCAGCAGTCCGGTGTAGCGCAGAAAGTCACGGCGATTGACACTTCGCGAAATTGATGGATCCGGTTCGTAGCTCATTCCTCTCCTTTTATTTCTAACCTGAAAATCTTTCTCATCAGGTTGCGGCCGAACAGAGAAGACTGACCGCGACCTGCGACCAGCCCCGAGTACACATACACTCCTGCAAAAGCACAAAGCGTTGAGCCAGCGTTGTTGGACGATGACGCCCCCCAAGGTTGTGCTCGTAACCCGCTATGCCACCAGTTCACTCCGGAGTCCAACCCATTCTGTTCTGTCTATATCATTATATGGACATCCGATATAATATCTGAAATACTAGATCGAGTCAAGACATCTTCGACACCTTCTACCGATATATTCTCTGTGGCACCAACCAGTTTGAATCCTTTTCTTTGCCACGCACCACCAGAAGCTCGCGACAGGTGGATTGTGTGATATCCAAAGTTCCTGGCGGCGAAGTCTTTACAGAGGCGTGCAAAAGCATTCCGAATTGCCTTTTCCTCAGAAGGCCGCCTTGGGGAAATACCTAGGAATGTCACCCTCCTCCGAAAACGTTCCAGCCGGCCGAAACAACATTTTCCACCGAATGAAAATCAATAAAACAGGCATAGCAAAGGCCTTTTATAGTTGGTTTGAAACGAAAGCAGCCTAGGTATCCTCAAAACAGTCACCTGGGCGTCAAATTCCTGCGGTCTTTT
>DAHVOF010000217.1 GCA_027318945.1 Actinomycetota bacterium
GGTTCCTTTCCTGTGGGACTCCGAGACTTTAACTGTCGTCCATCTGGGCCGTTCAGTTCCTGAAATACCTATGTTTTTGAACTCCACCTGAAACCCCATATTCGCACAATTTGGGCGACAATACCTCGGAATATTTTCGGGGAGCCAAACTGCGACGTTATGTGTCGTCAATTCGTGAATGCAGTTGCGGATGCTATGAGGAAAAACCGAGCAGTTCGTTGCTTTACTATGATGATTTGATCTTTGTTTTGTCTACCCGTGCGCTTTCAGTCATCAAACCGACTTGGCGGGAGGTGCCGACGCATTGGCACTAAGGATTGGCACGGATTACACTTAGCGAAGCTACACAATTACTAAGAGTGATAATAGATGTTACTGTGGAGTGCATAAATGTTACTCTAAGTGGTTGTAATTTCCTCATGCTCATCAAGACATTAACGATTGCGAGCAGATCGTGATCTGATGCTCTTGTGATTGTTTTAACCGCTGTTTGGATTGCAGTTGTGCTAAATGACCAGGTGAACCGCTTGGAACGCTCATCGGCACTTCTGTGATAGCTCGGCCAACATCCGTGGAGGTTTTTGTGTCTGTCCAGGGCAAGGAGATTTGGGGTGGTCTGTGACCTTTTTGTGTGCATAAAGCTCCAGGTAAAGCGATTTCAATCTTAATTTACAACGCTAAATTGAGTGATGTAAGCTCCTATGACTCTATGCGAGGTGGACTTGCCATTCAAAAGGAAAGATAGTTCCCGGGTCCAGCCGTTGCCTGGAAAAGATGGAGCTTTGAAGGGGATATTTGGTGCCGGCACGCCAGCTCCGTCTGCCAAAAAAGATCACGAGTCGAGAGCAACCAGTGGTCAGGGCGGACAAAAAGGTTCTGAGGGAACCTACTCGCCAGGCGCACCGGGGGCAGGTGGCTCTTCTGTAACGGTTACGGAGAATGTCGATGATGAAGGTAGCCAGCATGGCGGGCGCTTTGGGGATTTTTTAGTCGAAGGCGGCATGATTACCGATGCTCAATTGGACCAGGCACTCGCCACTCAGCGTGAGATAGGGGGCGTATTAGGCTCGGTGCTAGTTGATCTCGGCTATCTAAGTGAAGCTGAACTTGACAGCGCCTTGGCCGGTTTCTTCGGAGCCGCAATCCTCAATCTTCATCGAGAGAACATCGATTCGTCGGCAATCGCGATGATTCCAGAGCATGTAGCTCGCGAGCGCACGGTCATGCCTGTGCGTCTTGAGGACGGCAATTTGTTGGCAGCCGTAGCAGAACCTACTGATGAGCTTCGATCTCTTCTAGTTGAGATCAGAGGTGGCCCGGTCACTCTGATGATCGCTCCGGCAAGGGATATCCGGTGGGCTATCGACAGTAACTACTTGGCGATCAGTGGGGTGGACAAGCTTGTCGAGGCCTTTGAAGGTGCTGAAGCCCTTAGGCGAGGGTCAGTTGCGCCTGAAACGGTTGCCACTTCAAGCGACGCTCCCATTGTCCAGGTCGTCGATAGGATATTGACTCAAGCTATGCGCAGCAGGGCTTCTGATGTCCATATCGAGCCATCTGAAGATGTGGTCAGGATTCGTTTCAGAATTGATGGCGCGCTGCAAGATATTCTGCACCTTCCCGCATCTATAGGCCCCGGTCTTGTCAGCCGCATCAAAATCATGGCCAACATGAACATTGTAGAGCGCCGTCGCCCTCAGGATGGGCAGCTCGCCGTGACCATCGATGGTAAAGAAGTCGATGTCAGGGTGGCCACGGTTGCGACAATTATGGGCGAGAAATGCGTCATGCGAATATTGAACAAGACGCTTTCAGTGCTTAGGCTAAATGATTTGGGAATGCCGGTAGATACACATGCGGCTTACTCGAAGATTGTGAGAGCTCCATTTGGGATGGTGCTTTGCGCTGGACCCACCGGAAGCGGAAAGACCACCACGTTATATGCGACCTTGAGCGAGATAAGCAATCCTGAGCTTAATATCATGACTATCGAGGACCCCGTGGAGTACGTCTTCCCGTCCATCAACCAGATCCAGACAAACGAACAGGCGGGGCTCACGTTCGCGTCTGGCCTGAAATCAATTCTCCGGCAGGACCCCGATGTGATTTTGGTTGGTGAGATCCGCGATGTCGAGACCACAAGAGTAGCCGTCCAGTCGGCCTTAACTGGCCATTTCGTCGTTTCATCGATGCACGCCACAAATTCTGTCTCTGCCTTGCATAGATTGCTGGACATGGGGATCGAATCATTTTTGGTCGCCTCGTCGGTCATCGCTGTCGTGGGTCAACGGCTTTTGCGCCGGATCTGTCTGTCTTGCAAAGTGCCATACGCACCCACTGAAGAGGAGATGATCTTCTACGCGGAAAGCGGAGGCCCGGAAAAGGAAACCTTCTACAAAGGGGCGGGCTGCAACTTTTGCAGCCACACCGGATATAAGGATCGGATAGGGGTGTACGAACTGCTTACCATGACTCCAGAGATCAAGCGACTGATTGTCGGGTGGGCTACTCAGGAGGAGCTGCACAATCTGGCTATGAAACAGGGTATGCGTACGCTTCGCCAGGAAGCAATAGGTCTGGTGGCGAGCGACATCACGTCAATTTCGGAGGTCATTAGGAGCGTGTATACGCTATGAACAGGCGTTCTTCTGGCATGAAGTTTGCGTTCAAAGCGGTTGATCGCGCGGGCAAGGACGTAAGCGGAGTCGAGTTGGCAGACTCCATCGGTGCCGCTCATCTTGCACTCGTTGAGCGAGGATTGGAGCCGCTAGAAATAGCACCTAAGAGGAGCATCCTGACAATCGAAATCACCAGGAAGAAGGTGCCACGCAAGGAGATAATGAACTTCTCGCGGCAGTTGGGGGTCTTCTTGACTGCGGGAATTCCAATAATGGAGGCCCTGGAGGTTATTGCCGAAGAGACTTCAGGAAAGATGCTGAGGCTAGTTCTTGCGAGCCTGATAGAGAGTTTGAGAAACGGCGACACGTTTGCTACGGCGGCGGCGAACCACCCAGAGGCATTTCCGAACTATTACGTCGGGATCTTGGAATCTGCTGAGCTTACAGGGAATCTGGATGTTGTGCTCAATCAGCTTGCGGATTATATGGATCGTGATATCAAAGCGAAGGGGAAGATCACGGCGGCATTAATATATCCCAGCGTCGTGGGAGTGATGTCCGTGGTCACGATCGTCATTCTTGCCGCATTTGTTCTTCCGCGGTTCGTGACCTTCTTCAGATCGATGCACGCCAAGCTTCCGCTACCTACTCGGATGCTGATGGGATTTTCTGGATTCATGTCGCATTGGTGGGATGTGATCCTGATAGTAATCGCATTATTAGTTGGTGGGTTAGTTGGCATGCGAGGATCAAAGTCCGGCAAGGCTGTGCTCGACGGATGGATACTGAAGTTTCCGGTAGTAGGGGAGCTGGCACAGGTTGCGATACTGGAGCGGATATGCAGGATTCTGGCCTCACTACTAAGAGCCGGCGTTGATCTGCCTCGGTCTATCACTGTGACTTCAGAATCCGCAAGCAATACGGTCTACAGCGTCGCTCTCGAAACTGTCAGGGAGGAGATGATGGAAGGTCAGGGCTTGGCCAGCCCAATAGCGCGCACGGGGCTTTTTCCTGGTGCGGCGAAGCAGATGTTCCGGGTGGGGGAGGAGACGGGTACTTTAGATCAGCAACTCGAAGTGGCCGCCGAGTACTACAGTCACGAACTCGACTCAAAGTTGGAAAGGGTTACCGCCCTATTTGAGCCCGCAGTAATCATCGTCATGGGAATAGTCGTTGGCTTCGTAGCAGTAGCTCTTATTTCGGCCATGTATGGAATCTACAATCAGGTGAAAGTCGGATGAGGCCGGGTCGGGCCGTCGGGGTCAGCGGCGGCGGGCACTGGTTTGCTTTTCTGGGGCGGCTCAGGGAGGACGTAGCTAGCCACGGCAGTGGAGGTTTTACCCTGGTGGAACTTTTGATTGCCGTTACTGTACTACCCTTGGTCGTGGGTGCCATATCGGTTGGCCTTATTTCGGTATTTTCGCTCCATGCCGGTGCGACCAACGAGCTGATGAATTCTGGAGACGCCCAAATGGTCTCCGCGACCTTTCTTAAGGATGTTCAGAGCACGGAGCTGGTGACAACTGCTCCATCGAGCGTTCCGCAATGTGGATCTGGTCACCAGCTTCTCGGGCTTGAATGGGATGGCGGTCAGACCTCGGTCTCATACGTTTCCGTCGCCGTTCCTGATGGCGCGGCAACTACCTACCAGCTCGTGCGCTATTACTGCACTTTTGGAGACGTTACTAGTCCGTCAATGTCTTCTGTAGTGTCGTACGGCTTGGCGGCGTCACAGGGTCCACCGTCGGTCATATGTGTCTCATCGGCGGCCAGCTGCCCGGCCTCCTCCCAGTGGATACCGGCATCGGAGGTTCTCATCGTTTCATTTTCAATCACCGAGCCTGCCAGTCATTTTTCGTATACGCTTGCCGCTGCTCCGCGTTTGGGGGGCTCGAGTGGAGGGTTGGCTCAGGGGGGCATGCCTTACGCACCATTCACTTTGCTCGACCCCAGCTCCTGTAACGTGCTTCGGGTCGGCCAGGGTTCGCTATCTTTAAATGTTGGTGGCGGGGTCGGCAATGGCATTTTGGGTGTGCAATCTACATGCCCTGATTCCGTGTCGGTGTCTAACGGCGGTACGCTCGCAGCTTCCTCCGTTGTGACTTCAGATCAGGGGCTTAACTCGATTGCGCCTAATGACAAGGCTACCTACCCAGCCACGGAGTACTATCAGGGGCAGTTTTCGGACCCGTTCTCCGTTGTCAGTCCGCCGTCGAACCCGACAAGTGCTCAGGCTGCGTCATGTTCGTCAACCCAAATCACCGGAGCCAACGGAAATCAGTCGGTGAATTATTCATGCCCGTCTGGAATCTATGCGTCCGCACCGGTATTCGACCAGACCAGTACCTCTACGATCAGTTTCACTGGAACCGGCACGCATTGGTTTCAGGAGGGGCTGTCGATTCCTAATAACGTTACCGTCTCATTTGCTCCTGGTGTTTATATGTTTAGCGGGTCTACAGCTCTTTCAATCGGAAATAACGTATCGGCAAGCGGAGCCGATGTTCTGTGGTATGTAGAAAGCGGCGCTGTGAGCGTTGGCGAAAACGTTTCAGTGTCGTTAGCGGCATCCTCCGGTTATGACGATATTGCGTTCTGGGACGGAGCTGCAGGTGAAACGATCCAAGTTGGTGATAATTCTGACGTCAACTTCAACGGGGGCATTTTTATGCCGCAAGGCTCGCTCAGCGCCGGAGCTAATGTCACATTCCAGGCCACTTTCATAGTGGCTGACTCTGCCATTTTTGGGAACAATCTCGATCTAACGATATTTTCTCCATGACTTTACTCAGCACGTTTAATTCGAATGTCACGACTCTCTTTTCATCAGGTGGCCGCCGCCCGAACTCTGACGAGGGCGACACTTTGATAGAGATTTTGGTCACTATGGTGATAATAAGCCTGTGTGTCGTCGCGTTTCTGTCCGCTTTCACTACGTCGATATCCGCTTCAGCAGAACATGGCTCCCTGGTCTCAATGGACGCAGTGCTTCGCAGCACTTCCGAGGAGGCAATCTCACAGATCCAGCTGAGCGCAGTTCCGCTATACACGTCGTGTGCCACGCCCGCGAGCTATGGAGGCATCGATTTTGGAGCGCCGGCGGGATATTCGGCCTCCGTAACATCTGTTGAGTACTGGAACGGCAGCTCGTTTTCGTCAACGTGCCCTGCTGGGTCGACGTCTCCTCAACTAATTGTGCTTACGGTCTCGAGTCCGCTTGGATCGACAAGTTCCATAAGCTTCACCGTGGATGATCCCCAATACTCCGCCACCGCCGCCTCATCGGCAAGCTTGTGGATCATTTCGCAGTCCGGAGATGCCATTGAGAGTACTCGTTTGACTAAGCCGAATGTACCAACTTATCCACATGCAGACGGAAATTTCGTGCCCGTGGCAGGCGGTCCTGTCATGGTGAGTTAGCGGGCGTTGTATGGCGGGAAACATCTGGGCTCGGGAAGGGGGAGGCAGCCCGTCAGTGGCAAGTTCCATTTCTTTTGGTTGTGCGGTTCGGACGCAGCGTTCGAAAGACGAAGAGGGCAGCTCACTAATTTTCGCGCTAGTATTTCTGATCGTTACGAGTTTGGTTGTGATCTCTTTGGCGAATCTTGCCAAGAACGATCTGGTGTCAACGCAGAAGTTCAAGTCTGCCCAGTCTCTCGAGTCGGCGGCCAACAGCGTGACTGAACTGGCTGTCGACAATATGCGCTACAATTTCATGCCGCAAACTCTCAACGCATCGCCTCCGCAGCCGTGCTGGACTGCCGGGTCGTCTCCATCGCAACTTAGTTTGAACGGCCAGCAAGTTGCTGTGTGGTGCACCACGAGGTGGAATCCGCTAAGCGAGAGCACGCGAGTAGTTACTTTTTACGCCTGCCAGAACTCAAGATCTGCTTCCAATTGTCAAGCGAGCCCCGTCCTTGAAGCCGCTGTCACCTTCGATGACTACACCTCTCCCAGGAGGGCGGTATCGAATGCTGAGTGCACCTCTACCTGCGGCGTTGCTATGAGTATCGACAGTTGGGTTTTCGATGCCGTTCCGCCGACCGTTTCCAGCATATCGCCAGTTAGCGGTCCGGTTTCAGGAGGTACAATCATAACTATCACCGGTACAGGGTTTGTAATCGGGGCGACAGTCGATTTTGTGGGCACGAACCTCTCTGGCAACGTGGTGCTCCCGGCATCAGCGGTTTCGGTGTCGAGCTCCACGACTCTTGGCGCAACCGTGCCGCCGCTTGCCGTGGGTGAAAGTTATTATGTCACCGTCACCACTCCGACCGGAACGAGCGCCTACGGGCCGGTATACAACTGAGCGGGTGGCGAGATCGGTGACACTTGCAAGAGCTTTTCGAGGTTTGCCACAAAAGTAAAAAAGTCATTTGACCATGAAAAGTGAGTGCACGATCTCTTAGCGTGCTTAGAGTGCGGGAAATTTTGTGTTGGATATTACTCAGGGTGGTAATGGAAACTGCGTTAAGTGTCAATTTCTGTTGTTTTTTCGAGAAATCACAGGTAAAAGTGGTTTTTCTTCGCGCTAGCGACGGGGTAAATCGGGAAAACCGGAGCAGATTCACCGAAGGTGTGTAGAGTAGCGTTCAGTTCATTCTTATTCAGGAAGGAAGCGGAGTTCCACGGATGGCAAGCCCATTTAAGTTAGAAGGCGTGTTCGCGGCTTATCGCCGGATCATCGAACGTCGGACTGCCCAGGAGGAGAGTGAGGGCGGTTTCACTCTTATCGAACTGCTCATCGTGATTGTCGTGTTGGGCATTCTCGCTGCGGTAGTCGTTTTTGCCCTCGGGGGGATCACGGGCAAGAGCGCGATATCAGCCTGCGAGGCCGACGGCACCACAATTGAGACTGCAATCGCTGCATTCAATGCGAACAACCCTGGAGTTCAGGTTACCCAGCCCCTTTTGTTAGGTAATACTGATGGTGGCCCTTATCTCCAGTCGTGGCCATCGAATCTACCTCATTACGCGTACTCCATAAGCGCCGGTGTACTGCAAATCGCAACCGGTCCTACTGCGGGTGCCGTGACCACCTCGTCTCCCTTTTCCCCCTATACGGGCGTAGGCTCCTGCAGTTCGGTGCAGTAGTCTTGTTGATGTTGTTGACGGTTTTCTAGTGCCCCGCCGCAAAGTCGGGGCACCTTTTGGTTGGCGGAACTTGAGGCGGGTAGCAAGTTGGCGGGAAGCGGGAACTTGGATCTTATTGACCCCTGGTTGCAGATACTCTGGGATCGCGGTGGATCGGACCTTCTCCTTGCCGGAGGGTCCGCGCCTCGTATCCGGGTTAGCGGCAGACTCTTGCCGATTGAAAATGCGCAGCTTCTGAGCGCAGAGCAGATTGATTCTATAGCGGAGCCGTTGCTAACGTCTGGCCAGAAAGCGATATTTGAAGAAAAGCTGGATGTTGACTTTGCTTTTTCTTGGAAGGATCTTGCCCGAATCAGGGGTAGCCTGTTCACTCAGAGAGGCCAGCCAGCAATTTCGCTTCGTATAATTCCTTCAAGGATTCCGACTTTTGCTGATTTGGGTCTGCCGTTCGGGGCAGAGATGGTGGTGCAGCAGCCCAGGGGATTTGTGCTCGTGACGGGCCCAACTGGATCGGGTAAATCCACTACTCTCGCTTCCATTGTCGACAGAATTAATGAGACCCGCCCTCTTCACATTCTCACAATCGAAGATCCCGTGGAGTACGTGCATAACCACAAGATGTCGGCCGTGACCCAAAGGGAAATCGGGCTTGATTCCCCTTCGTTCGACCGGGCACTTCGCTCAGCCCTCAGGGAGGATCCGGATGTGCTTCTTATCGGGGAGATGCGGGATATCGATTCAATTCAGATTGCCCTTACTATGGCAGAGACCGGTCACCTTGTTTTTGCAACGTTGCATACGAACGATGCCCCTCAGGCTGTGGACCGTATCATAGATGTGTTTCCGGCCGAGCGACAGGAACAGACCCGGGTCCAGCTGGCAGCTTCGTTGAGCACGATTATCGCGCAAAGGCTGGTTCCCAAAATTGATGGTGGAATGGTGGCTGCATTTGAGGTGCTAACTGCAACACACTCGGTTAGGAACCTGATTCGCGAGGGACGATCGAGTCAGCTTGCAAATGTGATGTTCACCGGCACCAAAGACGGTATGCAGACTATGGAAAGCAGCCTCGCGAAGCTCGTATCCGACGGGGTGGTCACATATGAGGATGCGCTCTCGGTCAGTGCTCATCCGAAGGAGCTGGCGCGTTTGGTCGAGCAGCCCGGTTCCTCTTCAAATCACTTACGGTAATTGCTTTGAGCCTTCGTCGTGGTCCTGACTTGCCCTATTCCATAGTGGGCGGCGTGACACCCGTGCGTTCATCCTGGTTGGTTGCAAGCGCAAAAATGGCGGGTTCCATATTTGCTCCAGAGGTGCCACGCGTATTTGG
>DAHVOF010000226.1 GCA_027318945.1 Actinomycetota bacterium
GGCTTGTAGAACAAAAGTTGTCAATCGACCGGGGAAGGCGTGTTCAGTTGATGAACTAGAGGCCCGAAAGTCTCTAACACGGCGTGGAACCAAGGCTTATGAATTTTGCCGACGTATTGGTGCGGTTGACTCGCAAAGTCTTAAAGGTGTGTATATGTGGCCGAGGTGGCCGCTTAGCCTGGTCTAAGTAAAATGGAGGAATTATGCTAACAAAACTCGACCTCCGTGATGCTTCGGGCGACTACTTAAGTCTTCTTCCGCGGCCCAGGGTGATTAGGGAGCTTCCTATTGATGCAGTTCGCGGGATAGTTGCCAAAGTGCGAGACGAAGGTGATCAAGCTCTTATTGAGTTGACGAACACTTTCGATAAGGTGCGTCTGGATGCAATCGAAGTAGATGTCTCGGAGTTGGAGTCGGCCTATATAAGGATTGCTCCGGAGCTGCGTCGGGCGCTCGAGATCGCGTCGGACTCGATAACGGGTTACCATCGCCTTGAGGCAGAACCGGACAAGAGTTTTGAGGCAAACGGCCTAAAGGTCAGCCAAATGTCCGTGCCGGTTGGTATCGCTGGCTGTTATGTGCCTGGCGGTAAGGCGCGCTATCCATCGTCAGTTCTAATGACAGCAATTCCTGCCAGGGTAGCCGGAGTTGAGACAGTGGTTCTCTGTGTCCCGCCGGGTCCAGACGGAAGGGTGGATGACGCTACATTGGCAGCTGCGCGGATAGCTGGAGTTGATCACCTTTACTCGGTTGGTGGGGCGCAAGCTATTGCGGCAATGGCGTACGGCACTGAAACGGTTAAGCGAGCCGATGTGATCGTGGGTCCCGGAAACATTTATGTGTCAGTTGCGAAAAGGGAAGTCGCCCAGGATGTTGGGGTACCATCGTCATTTGCCGGGCCTTCGGAGGTGGTCGTAATCTCCGATGCGTCTGTGCCAGCTAGCTGGGCGGCAATAGATGTGGTGGTCCAAGCCGAGCATGGCCCAGATGGCTTGGCGTGGTTTATCTCCTGGGATGAAGGATTGATTGACGAAGTAACCGATCATGTCGCGCGGATTGTGTATGCGTCTCCACGGCGGCAGCAGATCGAGGCTACCCTTGCTGAAGGTGGTTACGGCGTGCTGGTTCGCGATGAGTTCCAGGCTATGGAGGTCGCGAATGCAATTGCACCCGAACACTTGGAAATACTGTGTGAATCCAGCAAGGAACTTGCCAAGTCGGTAAGAGCCGCTGGCGCGGTATTCCTTGGAAGGTATACGCCGGCAAGCCTAGGAGACTACGTTGCTGGCCCAAGTCACGTTCTGCCTACGTATGGTTCGGCGCGTTATGCATCGGCTCTAAGAGTTAGTGACTTCGTCAAACACATACATGTTGTTGAGGCCAATCAACAAAGCATTGACACGCTGGCACCGCACGTTGGAGCTATCGCTAGGGCGGAGGGATTGGTTGCACACGAAATGAGCGTGGAGATGAGAACTTCCTATGCCTAGCATGCGGCGGGACCTGTCACTTTTTGAAGGCTACCACTCGCCACAGGTAGACGTCGAAGTGCGGCTGAATACCAATGAGTCTCCCTTACGCCCATCTGAGGAGTACTGTCGGGAGCTTGCCGAAGCTGTGGAGAAGCTTGAGTTGAATCGGTATCCGGATCGTACAGCAGTTGACTTGCGCAATGCTCTAGCGGCATTTCATCATGTTGATCCTGCCGAGGTTTTTATTGCGAACGGGTCGAATGAGGTCATTTCCACGCTTTTGCTTGCATATGGCGGTCCTTCGCGGCGGGCGATGACATTCGAACCAACTTATGCGATGTATGCACAGGTGGCAAAGATAACGTCGACTGAACTCATAGAAATCGACAGAGATTCAGATTTTGGCCTGGATATGTTTGAAGTTTTAGAAGCATATAGGGACCATCGGCCCGACATTGTTTTTTTCTGTTCTCCGAATAATCCCACCGGTCTTGATGAGGATCCGGAAATTATCCGCGCGCTTGCTCGGAATCTAGATTCGCTGATCATTGTCGATGAGGCCTACGGCCAGTTTGCGTCGTTCGACGCACTGGGTCTAGCTTCGAGCCACGCAAATGTCGTGGTTTTGAAGACATTCTCCAAGGTGTGGTCTCTTGCAGGGCTCAGACTTGGCTATCTCATAGGCCCGAAAGAGATAATCGGAAATCTATGGGCTACTTGCCTCCCGTACCATATCGACTCAATCAAACAGGTAGCTGGCCTGCTGGCCCTAGGCAGGCTCGATGAAATGCAGGCAACTATCGATCTGATTGTCTCTGGGAGGAAGCAGATAGAGGCAGGCTTTGATGGGCTTGGGGTCTCTTATTGGCGATCATCAGCTAATTTTGTACTTTTTAAAGCGCCGAAGGGAAAGGGCGATGACCTATGGAAAGAGCTTGTTGACCGGTCTGTACTTGTAAGGAACTGTTCTGGTTGGCCACGTCTTTCGGATTGCCTGCGAGTTACCGTCGGGACCGAGGATGAAAATGATAGATTTCTCAAAGCATTATCGGAATCCCTTTCACAATTGAGGAGTTAGGTTGCCACGAGGGACCAGAAGTGGAACGGTGGAGCGGAGCACTGCCGAGACAAAAATAAGTGTGTCGTGGAATCTTGATGGTTCGGGAATACACACCATATCGACAGGACTACCTTTTTTCGATCACATGCTCACACAGCTTTGCAAGCATTCGCGTACGGATTTGGACGTTGAAGTACTTGGCGATCTCGCTGTTGATGCGCACCATTCCGTTGAGGATACGGGAATTGCGCTGGGCGAAGCTCTAGCCATTGCGCTAGGTAGGAAAGTCGGCATTCGACGTTTTGCCTCGCTAACGCTACCTTTGGATGAGGCACTCGTGTCAATTGCTCTGGACCTCTCGGGAAGAGCATACCTTGAATTTCACGGTGAACTAAGCGACGGCACGCTGCTTGGGAGTCCGGGTTTTGACCCGCAGCTAACAGAAGAGTTTCTGAGGGCCTTCGTCACCTCCGCAGGAATCAGCGCACACGTAGATTTAGTGAGGGGCAAAAACTCGCATCACATTGTCGAGGCGATATTCAAGTGTTTGGCGAGATGCCTAAGCGATGCGATAACAGTTGACGGAGATTCAATACCTTCTACAAAAGGATCTCTCTAGTCGGCTCATATATGGACGTAGCGGTTTTTGTTGGAATTTAGAAAAACTAGCGGTCATCAATCGAGTTGGGATTACATCGTTTTGTTGGGCTCTCGTAGTGGTAATTGGAATGTCCGTTCGCTTGCAATGGAACGGTTTACTAAGTTTGTATCCTCTAATGATCGGGTTAAACAAGTGAGGCCTATAGTCAGGGATCAAGTTGATAGTTGTAATTGATTATGGCATCGGAAATTTAGGTTCTGCTCAGAAAGCGCTATCGACGATTGGCGTGGAAGCCCAATTGGTTTCAAGACCGAAAACGTTATCCGACGTAGACGGAGTTGTTTTGCCCGGGGTTGGATCATTTGGGGCTTGCGTAGAGGCACTGCGATCTACTCGCTTGGACTCGGTAGTTTTCGAAGCGGTTGAGGCCGGTGTGCCGTTGCTTGGAATCTGCGTTGGCATGCAGATGCTTTACGAGGGCTCAGAAGAAAGTCCCGAGGAGCCCGGCTTAGGTCTGTTGTCTGGAAGAGTGGCTCGCCTTACGGGCGCCGCCAAGGTTCCGCATATGTCCTGGAATCGAATCAGCTATGTCAACGGTGGCGCGCAAAGCGCGTTATTTGCCGGTCTTGAAGAGAACTCGTGGTTTTATTTCGTCCACTCATTTGCTCCGGAAGTTACTGAGGACAGCATTGCGCTGTGTAGCTATGGAGATGGATTCAGTGCTGCGGCGGCGAAAGGAATGGTTTTCGGGACTCAGTTCCACACTGAGA
>DAHVOF010000229.1 GCA_027318945.1 Actinomycetota bacterium
GAGGCGACGCCAAAGAACGCCAGATCAAAAGCCCCAAGGTTGGAATAGCCCACTGCAGGGGCGGCAAGGCCCAGGGCGTGGAAGGCACAGCCTGCACCGTCAACATATTGGTGAAGTGAGGACGATGGATGTGAATGGATCGAAGGGCGAACGAATTGAGTATGTGGGAGAGCTCGCGTCTGTGGACTGCACGATAATACGTGGAGGCACTTCAAAAGGCGTGTTTCTTCCGCGTCTTGCTCTTCCAGCCGAAGGTCCTGCGCTGGAGGCGTTTCTACTAGCTCTAATGGGAAGTCCGGATCCGCGCCAGATTGATGGCTTGGGAGGGGCCGATCTGTTGACCAGCAAGGTCGCCATGATCGGACCTCCGAGTATAGAGGGAGCAGATCTCGACTACACCTTTGCACAGGTCAGCGTGGCTCAAGCGAAGGTGAACATGGATATGAACTGTGGCAACGTGTCGGCTGCAGTGGGCGTGTATGCCATCGAGCACGGATACGTGAAGCCGGTGTCGCCGTTTGCGATAGCGAGAGTTCACAACACAAATACGGGAAAGATCTTTACGGTAGAAATTCCGATCAAAGATGGCATGCCGCTGGTCGAAGGGGATTGCATAGTCGATGGAGTTCCGGATTCGGGAGCAGAAATAGTTCTCGATTATCGAGAGACGGTCGGTTCCGTCAGCGGCAAGTTATTGCCTACCGGTTCTGTGAAAGACGTGATTGAAGTACCCGGAATTGGTCCGATTTCAGCTTCGATCATCGATATCGCAAATCTGTGTGTCATGGTTAAGGCGTCAGATGTCGGTTTTGCCAAAGGAGATATCCCAGGGTTTCCCTCGCCGGCTCAAATCGCGACGGTGGACAGCCTTCAGCGCGTCGTCGCAAAAAGGATGGGTATGCCTGAAGGAGGCCTGGTTCCGATCCCGGTGCTCATCGACGAGCCTCGGGATTACGAGACCGTAGTTGGTGATCGAACCGTCAAAGCTGGCGACGTCGATTTCATTGCCGAAGTTATTGGAGGTCAGCCACTCGTACTTCACAAAGCTTTTCCGGGAACGGCGGGTGTGACAGTAGCGGTCGCGGCGCGCATACCGGGAACTGTCGTAAATGAAGCTGCGCCACTGGCGCAGCAGGAGGTCAGGATCGGACATCCAACGGGCCGGAATCTGGTCGTTGCTGAGGTGTCCAATGATGAGACTGGCAATCCAGTAGTGGAAAGGGCGGCCTACACCAGAACCGCTCGAAAGTTGATGGAAGGAAAGGCCTTCCTCAGAAAGTCTCAGTTGCTAACTAGGGGGTAGCACAGTGATATTTGAACCTGACATTGAAACAATGGATCGCGCAGCTCTTACGGCGCTCCAGTCGGAACGTCTAAGAAACACCGTCGCGAGAGTCTATGAGAAAGTTCCTCATTCTAGAGAGGCGCTTGATTCTGCGGGCGTTAAACCCACCGATATCCAAGGGGTTTCGGATCTTTGGAAGCTGCCGTTTACAAGAAAGTCTGACCTCAGGGACACCTATCCTTTTGGCCTGTTTGCCACAGACCGGGGGGATTTGCTCAGGATCCACGCATCTTCGGGCACTACGGGAAAGCCGACAGTCGTGGGCTATACGTCTGGTGATTTGGAGGTATTTGGCAAGGTATGCGCCAGAGCTCTCGCGGGTGGTGGAGCTCAACCGGGGATGCTTTTGCACAATGCCTACGGGTATGGGCTATTCACTGGCGGCCTGGGCATTCATGCCGGCGGTGAGACGCTTGGAATGGGTGTCGTCCCAGCATCCACCGGAATGACGGAGCGGCAGGTGCGGCTGATAATGGATTTTGGCACGGAGGTACTTTGCTGCACGCCGAGCTACGCACTGACAATAGCTAGAGAGTTCAAGAACCAGGGGATCAGTCCTGATCAGATTCCGCTGCGCTTCGCATTGGTGGGCGCCGAGCCGTGGACAGAGACCATGCGTTACGAGGTGGATTCCCAGCTGGGCGTGCGGAGTGTCAACATCTATGGGCTGTCAGAAATCATCGGTCCCGGAGTGTCTTTCGAGTGCGTGGAAGAGCGTCACGGGTCGCACGTAAGTGAGGACCACTTTCTGGTTGAAATTGTGGATCCGGACACGGGCGAACAGCTTCCGGATGGACAAGAGGGTGTTTTGGTGATAACGACGCTCACCAAGGAAGCACTTCCCTTGATCAGGTACTGGACTGGTGACATCACCAGTCTCGATCGTTCTCGCTGCAGCTGTGGGCGCACTCTTACCCGAATGGCCATGGTTAAGGGTCGGACCGATGACATGCTGATCGTAAAGGGTATCAATGTCTACCCCAGCCAGATTGAAGCGGCGTTTGGCAAAGTCAGAGGCTTGAGCCCGTTCTACAGGCTTCTAGTTGATCGTTCGGGAACACTGGATCAGCTGGAGGTCGAGGTTGAGCTTTCGAAAGAGGTCTTCGATGAGGTGACATCGGAGTTTTTGTCGGAGGAGATCATTGAGGCAGACCAGCTATTACGAGGTGTAAGAGAGGATGCGCAAAGGGCTATCCGTGAAAACATCGGCATCTCTGCGAAAGTGATTTTGCTGGAGCCGGAAAGGCTTCCGCGTTCTGAGGGTGGGAAAGCGCAAAAAGTAGTGGACAAGAGGAAAGTGTTGGTGAGTTGATCTAGATCATGGACGAATCTCAGGCTCAATCTGTCTCTACGAAGGGGGGATAATCGGGAGAACAAGTGCGTGTACTCAAGCAGACAGGGTCGGTGGGCACCTGTCTTTGGGCACCTGCGGATGGAGTTCCGGCCGGGATCAAGCGTCGCTTGACGAGTT
This sequence comes from Actinomycetota bacterium, assembly GCA_027318945.1. Classification (GTDB taxonomy): domain Bacteria; phylum Actinomycetota; class Acidimicrobiia; order Acidimicrobiales; family Acidimicrobiaceae; genus SCQM01. The sequence goes on from DAHVOF010000229.1 coordinate 2,817, forward strand.
TTGGATTTACGACCCCGAACCGGATCCCAGATGTTATCGCATAGGTCGAGTCAATTAGATGCGAGAGATATTGCAGGATGCCGATGGTAAAACCATTCCGGCGGGGATAAGCCGGAGTTATCTGCGGGAATTTTTTAAATACGGGGGGTATAAAACAATATGATTAGTCGGCTTGAAAGGAATAAAAGGTGGAAAGGCGGCCCTTTGTTCGATAGATCAAAAGGTCTCCAGAGATCTTTGGCGGTCACCATAGCTGTGGCGTCGTCAGCTTTAATCTTGGCGGCTTGCGGTTCAAGCTCCACGGCCAGTTCATCTTCGACGACGGCTGCGAGCAAACCGGTTCAAACTACTGCGAGTGCGGGTCCGATCAAAATAGGAATGATCACCTCTTTGACCGGTGCATACACTCCTCTGGGAACCAATGACAAACTTGGTGCACAGCAGCAGGTCGATGCTATCAATGCAGCGGGCGGAATCAACGGGAGGCAGATAGATCTCATAGTTGAGAACGACAACACCAGTCCAACTCAGGCTGTGCAGGACTTCAAGACTCTCCAGTCCGATGGTGTGGTGGCCGTTGTCGGGCCGGTGTTTTCTTCGGCTTGTATGGCGATAATATCGGACGTCGAGGCGGCAAAAATTCCAACGATAGATACATGTGCTGACGATGCCCAGGTGAACCCGGTCCGGCAGTACGTGTTCATGACTCCTCCCACAACGCTCATTGTGGGCCAGCAGCTATTGGCTTACATGAAGTCCAAGGGTCTAACAAAGATGGCGGTCGCTCACGATACCACTGCCTTTGGACAGGCTGGTTGGGATGAAATGAAGTCCTTGGCGCCGCAATATGGTGTCAGCTTCGTGTACCATGGTTCATTTTCAGCGACTGACACGACCTTTACTTCTGTACTTACCGCGGTGAAGTCGTCCGGGGCGCAGGGGCTTATGGTTTGGGGTGCTGGGCCTGCCGAGGTAGCTCTTACCAGCCAGTTCAAGTCCTTGGGATTGAGCATCCCGCTCTTGTTCAGTCATGCGCAGGCATCAACCCTTTATACTAAGCCCGCCGGAGCGGGGGGCGATGGGGCCATCATCGCAAGTTCAATCGGTGGCATAGGGCCATACCTGCCTTCGAACTACCCGGGAAGATCTGTCATCGTTCAATTCGCTGACACGTTCCAGAAGAACAATGGCTACTATCCGCCAGAATTCGGTTTTGATGCGGGCGGCGCAATCGCCATGATTGCCAAAGCTATTGGCCAAAATGGAGTGAGCACTTCAGGGGTGGATAAAGCTCTCAACCAGATGACCATCACCACCGGTGACGGCACCTACCACTTCACTTCAACGGATCATGCCGGGCTGAGTGTTGACCAGGTGGCAATCACCCGTGATAGCAATGGGACCCTTGTGCCCACAGCCTTTACAAAAGCTATGGTCGCCAAGACCTCATAGTCATTGGCTGGCTAGCTACAAAATATCTAGAATCAAGTGCTGGCGGCGGAGGTGCTCTTCTAGCCGCCGGCACTTGATCGGAGACCGTTAGTTGAATCTGGCCTTACTTGAGTTCGCCCATTTGCATCCCGATAATTGCTGATTTGTATTAGAAAGCTTCACGAATTGCACCCGATAAATGAACTCAGCGAATCGTCCCGACGGTCAAAGACCGAAATGACATGTGAGAGCAGACCGAGCAGAGAAA
>DAHVOF010000243.1 GCA_027318945.1 Actinomycetota bacterium
CCAACTGCGGTTTAGCGATGTGTCAAAGTCCACCTTTAAGTGACAATACAAATTATCCGGGCAACCTTCACTCAAAATATGCTTAGTCCGTAACCTCAATGACCAGTGCCGCCCCTGTATCGCCGGCGGCGCATCCGGTGAAGAGGCCAATGCCTCCCCCTTGTAGCCGCAACGTCTCGATTAGCTCCGCAATGGACCTCAAACCCGTGGGACCCTGAGGATGCCCGAAGATAAGGCTGCAGCCGTATGTGTTCATGGAGTCAAGTGCTATCCCGGTCTGTTCGGAAAAATACAGGTCGTTTATTGCGAAGGGATTATGAGTCGTCACTGCCGTGATGTCGCTAAGTTTCTTATCCGCCGCCGCAAGAGCCGAAAGTGCCGCCGGGACGGGAGCCATTGGCATCTTGCTTTTTCCCACGCGCGCGAACCCAACGCCGAGAATTCTTACAATGCCTTCTCCGCCGGAAAGTGAACGTGCCTGATCTGCGGTAGTGAGGATTGTTCCGGCGCAGCCATCCGCAGGATGCGTCTGCGATGCAAATGTATGCAAACCGCCGGGCATCGCCGGACGGAGCGCCGAAATAGAATCGAGCTTCTTCGATCGAACTCCCTCGTCCGCATCAACCACTAGATCCTCGCGCTTGTTCCGAAAAATCTTTACCGGCACCATGTATCGGCGCTGAAATGCGCGATCATCAGCCAGTGCGGAGCTGTATTGCTCCCACCTCAGGGCCGTCAGCTCATCCAATGCAGCACGCGACGCACCCATCTCCTGGGCGACAGTCTCACCCGCAAAAATCATTGAATTTCCAGCCCACGGATCGCGTTGAAAGTTGTCGAGCACCCAGTGCTCTATCTCGGGTGATCCCCCCTGTCCCGAGGAATTGGGGAATATCAGATTCGGTCCATTCGACAATCGATCTGTCGCAACAACTAGCTGAATCCCAGCTCCTGACAGTACAGCAGAGGCGGCTACGGCAATCGAAGCCACGCTTGTGGCACACGCTTGGCTAACCATAGGACCGGAGACACCGGTCGCGCCCAACCTTGCAGCAACCGTCGGAGCTCCATAAAACATCTCCGGTTGGGGAACCGTCCATCCGAGGACAAGACCACTTATCACCGCTGGATCTATTTTCCGGTCGTGCATGGCATCCGAAGTAACCGAAATAGCAACCTCAATACTTGACACTTCGGCGAGCGAACCCTGCCATCGTGAAAATGGCGACGACCATGTGCATCCTAAAGGCATCGCAACATCGGAGTACCTCATTTGAACCCATCCTTTCAAAACTCTTTCAACCGATGACACGCACTTGGACAAAGTGGCTGCACTGTATTCTCGTGCGGAGGTTCAATCTGCCGCGAAAATAACACCCCGTCCCGGGAGATCCGAGTACAACAAATCGACAAGTTCGGCTCGACATGCAAGCACCTGTCGCTGATTGATTGATCCCTTGTCCGTCACCTCTCCTAGATCGAGGTTCGGCGGATCCCCCATCAGCAGAATCCGCTTCACCTTGGCAGATGAACCCAGTCCTCGATTGAACTCGGCAAGCACTGTGCTGAGATGATCGGCCAGCTCATCCCTGTGCACGACCGTTTCCCGACCAAAGGAAATGCCTTCGAATTTGTGACGCACCTCAGTTTCGTTGAGCCACGCCAATGCGCCAACCTCGTTACGACCCTCCCCGGTTATAACGGCATCGGAAAGAATGGGCTCCGCCGACAGAAGAGCTGTGCGCAGAGCTCCGACATGGACAAATGTTCCGGTCAATAGTTTGAAGTCTTCGACAATGCGTCCCCGAAAGAGCAGGCCCATATTATCGTCCAAGGGATCAGCAAGGCTCACAGCGTCGCCCGGCTTGTAAAAGCCTTCGTCATCGAAAGCTGCTTTGTCGAGGTCGGGCCGCAAATAATATCCGGGGGTTATCGAACTACCTTTCACCCGAAGCTCGTAAACCTCTTTTTCCGGTTGGGGAACCAATTTGACCGTCACTCCCGGCAGAGGAACACCAATGCTTCTGGCATCTTTGAATGAAAAGTGAGCGGACGTTGCCGCAGGAGACGTTTCAGTGGTGCCCCACGATCCAGTTACCGGGATATCCCTCCCAGTAGAGCTCCGTGCAAGCTCCTCGAGTCTCTGACGCAATCTGGTCGGCAACGCTGCTGCAGCATTGAACACGACGCGGATCCTGCGAAAAAAGTCAGCTGCTGCGGCAGGGTCCTCTTCAAGAATCGGAACAAGCAACGCATACCCAGCCGGGACATTGAAAGCCAGCGTAGGCGAAACATCCCTGTAGTTTGCAACGCTTCTGCGTATCATCTCAGGCGTAGGACGGCCATCATCTATGTAGATCGTCCCACCATTGGATAAGACGATATTGGCGTTATGATTTCCTCCAAACGTATGACTCCACGGCAGCCAGTCCACCAATACGGGCCTCTCGTGATTTAGGAAGGGCCATGCCTGTCTGATCATCTGTTGATTGGCGCACAGCATCTCATGTGTGTTCACAACACCTTTGGGACTTCCGGTGGACCCAGAGGTGAAAAGAATTTTGGCAATGTAGTCCTTGGAAACTGCCGCAAATGCTTTCTCGACGTCTTCACTGGGCCTTGTGGCAATCAAGGCGTCGAAAGAATCGTCGACTTTACCACCTCTTTTTGAGATCACCGGCAACCCAGCGCCTAGTGCAGCTAGGGCATCGCCAAATATTTCAGCGTCTTCAACATATACCGCCCCTGGATTTATGAGTTCCCTGATCACTTTGATGCGCGAATGGTCCCGGCTTCGTAGCGAATATGCGACGCTTATAGGCGCCACTGGCACTCCAACGGTGAATGCGCCCAATGCCATAAGAAAATGCCCGATAGAGTTATCCGAAAGAATCATAAGTGGAGATTGCTGAGACAAACCTCGATCCAGCAAGGCCTGACCTATGGCATTTGCCGCGCTCAGCGCCTCACCGTAGCTGCAATAGATCCACCCGCCTTCGCTGGAACGTTCTGCTGCAAGCATGTGAGCAGAATCTACCGAGGCCCAGTATCTAAGCATTTCTCCAAGATTTCTCAGATATCCGCCCAACTCCTGGTCCGACCGAAGCAATATGTCGCCATTTGGCCTCACCTCGCGTAAGACGCTAGGCACCGAAAATAAAGTCTCTTTCGACACTTTCTACTCCCCCTTAGGCGTAGTGGCGGTAAAGAACCCTTGCTATGCAGGCTGGCTTATCCACGCCTTCGATCTCGACCGCAAAATCCATTGCCGTCTGCACTCCACCTGCCACATTTTCGACTGAATCAACAAATACTTTAAGTCTCACCCTTGACCCAACGGGCACAGGGCTGGGGAAACGCACCTTCTCCAAGCCGTAGTTGACGCTCATATTAACTCCCTGAATGTCAAGGATCTCGGTGAATAAAGGAATCACAAGGGACAGTGTGAGATATCCGTGGGCAATCGTGGCGCCAAACGGCCCTGACGCTGCCCGGATCGGATCCACATGGATCCACTGCCTGTCACCAGTTGCATCGGCAAAAGTATCAATTTTCTGCTGGGTGATTTCCAGCCAGCTGCTGGCCCCCAAGTCTCGCCCCGAAAGCTCGCGCAAACCCTCAAGCCCGACAGCCACAATGGACATTTGCATCAACTGCCTTTCTAAGATTACCTATTCTTCTGACCGGAGAACAATGCAGATACCCGATTTCGCCAGACTGCGGAGTTCCGCCTCACTCGAGGCTGCACCGCCTGCTCCGGCTGGGGGAAACTGCACATAGTTCGGTAGGATGACCATGGGAAAACGGCAGTGACATAACTGGTTTCACCTGCGACATTTCAGCTGCCGACTATCTTGGGCGCGGGAATTCCAAAAGTCTCCAATTCGCGACTTCCTCCAAGGATCCAGGACACAGCAATACCATCCGCCGTCCATCCACCTTCGTGGTACTCTCTAACAATTTCTGTGGGATGTGACCACAGGGACAGCTTGTCGCCGCCTATGCCAATCGCTTGGCCGGTGATGCCCGACGCTTCATCCGAGGCGAGGAAGACTACCAACCCGGCGGCATCTTCGGCGGTACCCATTCCCTCTCCCTTTCGCATCCATTCAGGTAGCGGCGAACCAGTGAGTTCCGACTCCTCGATGAACGGAGCGAACACGGGTATCGTCTTGGTCATCTCTGTCGCCGCCACCGGGACTACAGCATTAACGGTGATATCGGATTTTGCAAGCTCAAGTGCCCAAGTCCTAGCCATTGAAACTATGCCTGCTTTCGCCGCCGCGTAGTTGCCCTGACCGAAATTGCCTCTTTGACCCGCCGGTGAAGACACTAGGATCAGACGCCCACCGGATCCCTGTTTCCGCATCTGGATTGCCGCGGCGCGGGCGCATGTGAATGTGCCTTTGAGGTGGACGTCGATAACGTCATCAAAATCTTCTTCAGACATTTTCCACAGGACCTTATCTCGAAGAATCCCAGCATTGGTAACCATGATGTCGAGGCGGCCAAATTCCTCTAGGGCCGCTGAAACTAGGCTTTCCGCAGTGGCGAGATCACCGACGGGAGAAACTACTGCCTTGGCCTTGCCGCCCCTTGAAGCAATGTGATCCACTGCAGCATGAGCGGCGGCCTCATCGACATCATTCACGATTACAGACGCGCCAGCTTTAGCCAACGCAGTGACATACGCGAGCCCTAACCCCCGGCCACTACCGGTAACTACGGCAACCTTGTTTGATAATTCCATAACAGCTCCCCAAAGAACACGACTCAGTAATATTAGGCGATATTATTACTCTCGTCTAGATACTGCACATCTTTTTCTAACGAGGTCGGCAAGCCGAGCGCAAAGCACCAGAATTACCGCGATCGGTCGATACGCAATTTCGAATTATCGCGAATCAATCGAGTCCACTCCAGATTTACAAAGCGGACTAGGTGGGTGCCGGCATGAGCAGTCTTCCTGGCTCGCTTCTTAACCCGATTCATACCAGAAACAAAGGGACCTCTTGACTAGGGATCATCGCCCATGCCGATCAACTGCAGTCGAACCGACAGCCTTGGCAGGCGTAGTGCACAAACAGCTAGATTAAAGGCATGGAAGGCATCGACTTGAATTCGACTGGCTCAAACTCCGATGCTGGAATCCTCCGGAGACCTCAGTCTGTCATGTTTAGCTTTTTCGGAATCTATCTGCGTGGACAATCTACGGCAATCTACTCCGGCAGTATCATAGAAGCTTTTGCTCGGGTGAACATATCCATAGAGGCAGTACGAAGCACCTTGACACGGATGGTGAAACGAGACCTCCTATGCCGCCACCGCCACGGAAGAAAAATGTACTTCTCGGCAACCGAAAGGGGCACAAAAATCCTAAATGACGGTTACTCCCGAATCTGGAAGTCAGGGGCAGTCAACCGAGACTGGGACGGCCAATGGACCGCTGTCGCATTTTCACTTCCCAACGAGTCGCGCCATGAGCGTCATGATTTGCGTTCTCGGTTGGTTTGGGCTGGGTTTGGGCTTCTTCAGCCGGGACTCTGGATCGCGCCCGGAGTCGTCAATATCGAGGCATCCATCGAGGAGGCCGGGCTTTCTTCTTACGTTAGCGTAATGACCGCAAGACCAGTTCCGC
>DAHVOF010000246.1 GCA_027318945.1 Actinomycetota bacterium
TCTCTATCACCCCTTTTGATCATCCTAGGTCGCATCGAGGCCAGTTATAAGGCGCATGCGGGAGGAGCGGGCGGAGAGAACTGAAGTGCCTCGCGCCGGATGATATATGTTGGTAGGCGGCTTGCCGCCGAGGTATGGTCGAGGAAAGGGATGGCTGCCTTTCTCCGCATTTGCACTCACAGGTTTCTCTCCAAGTCTCCCTGCTAAGCAACACCGCCGTAGTCCTTGGCAATATTCTAGCCCCCAGCTATTACGTGTTTTGTGTCACCATTTTGGTTGTGGCATGTCGAGTCGGTTGCTGCGGCGCTTCCTCGACTCCGCTCCGGTGGTGGTTGACACTACATTCAGAGGTTGGCATGATGTTGGTGTCTGATGGGTGCGCCACTATGCACCGGAGGGTATTTCTGGCATTTGCGTCCAGTTCAGACATGATTAATCGTTTGGTGGTTCTCACCGATGCGGGTTTTTGGGCTACTGTCGAGGGTGCCGCTTTTTTGGCACTCAAATCGACGATGCCATCGATGACTAGAAGTCCAGAAAGAGAGTTGAAGTGACATCTGAATTTCCAGTTGTTCCAGTCACCAATCCGATCTTTGATGCGCTCGCTCTTGGTCAGAGCATCTGGTATGACAATGTGAGACGCTCTCTTATAAGTTCAGGCCAGCTCACTAGGATGGTAAGCGAGGATGGATTGCGGGGACTGACATCCAACCCGTCGATATTCGAGAAGGCGATCACAGGCTCGAGGGATTATGAAGATGCTCTTGGTGAAATCCGGCGCTCCGGCGGTATGGATTCAAGGGTAGCCTACGAGCAGCTTGCGTTTGCCGATATTGTGGATGCCGCCGACATTCTCCATTCTGTTTATGATGCCAGTTCGCGCCAGGACGGTTATGTCAGCATTGAGGTTCCACCTCACCTCTCCCGTGATACCGATGGGACGATTAGCGAAGCGGTGCGTATTTGGGAGACGATAGATCGGCCCAATTTGATGGTCAAAGTCCCTGCAACGCCGGAAGGGATCGCGGCATTCAGGACACTCATCAGGCGTGGGATCAACGTCAACGTTACGCTGCTATTTTCTGTCCAGGTTTATGAAGAAGTGGCGCGTGCCTTTATCGATGGGCTCACTGCTCGCGTGAATGATGGGCATGCGTTGGATGGCGTTGCGTCGGTGGCGAGCTTTTTCATAAGCAGAATTGATTCGGCAGTAGATCCCCTTGTCAGCAGTGATCTCGCTTGGCGGATTGGCATAGCGAGCGCAAAAGCTGCTTATCGGAGATTTGAGGAGATATTTTCTGGGGAGAAGTGGCAGGGACTAGTGGAGATGGGAGCCTCACCACAGAGACTTTTGTGGGCCTCTACGAGTACGAAGAATCCGGCTTATCCAGAGCTTTTATATGTGGAATCTTTGATCGGTCCCCACACCGTGAACACGATTCCTCCGGCAACCTACGAGAGCTTCAAGGCAAAGGGCCGCGTGGCGCCCACTCTTGTTGGGTCACAAGAAGATCCTGAGCGACTCCTCGTTCAATTGTCCGGCGAAGGAATATCTCTTCAAGATATTACGAGCAAGCTTCTTGAGGAAGGGCTTGAGGCCTTCGAGAAGTCATTTTCCAAGCTGCTCAGCTCCGTCGAAAGTTCCATTGCTGGTGAAATCGAAGCAGGATTTTCAATTGATGCGCGATTAGACCCTGGACTGGCGGAACGAATTCAGGAGATTACCAATGAGTGGCGGGAGTCCTCAAAGATCGAGAGAATGTGGCTTCACGACAGGCGGATTTGGAGCAGCAGTGACGAAGACAAATGGCTGGGCTGGCTCTCGACGCCTATGGACCAGAGATCCCATCCGCACCATTTTCGCCAGGTCGCGAAGATATCAGGAGAGGGAAGGTTTCAAGATGCTGTAGTGCTTGGAATGGGGGGTTCTAGCCTTTGTCCTGAAGCACTGTCGATGACGTTCGATCCCGTGCGCGGTTTTCCAAGGCTTAGTATTCTCGATTCGACTGATCCTGCCCAGATCAAGGCACTCGAGGAGCGGTTGGATTTGTCTAAGACACTTTTCTTTGTGTCGTCAAAGTCGGGTACCACCTTGGAGCCCAATATTTATGCGGATTATTTCTACGACCGTACAAAAGCGGTGGTGGGAGAGGACGAAGTTGGGAAGCGCTTTGTGGCTATCACTGATCCAGGATCTCCGCTCGAGAAAAGGGCCAGGGAGCAGAAGTGGAGGGGTGTTTTCCACGGTGTGCCCGCGATAGGCGGACGCTATTCGGCGCTCAGTGATTTTGGAATGGTTCCAGCTGCAGCATCGGGATTTGACGTATTTGAGCTCCTAGATCGGGCCGAAGCAATGGCGCATGCCTGTGCTGCGTCCGTTCCCCTCAACTCAAACCCCGGATTTGTTCTCGGGGCCATCATTGGCGCCTGTGCGAATTCGGGACGGGACAAGCTGACGATCGAGACCTCAAACTCAATCAAGGACCTGGCGGCTTGGCTTAGTCAGCTCCTCGCGGAGTCGACGGGCAAGGATGGCAAGGGGGTGATCCCCGTTGATGGCGAGCCACTCGGATTACCGGAGAACTATGGGGAAGATCGTCTTTTCGTTCAGATAAGGCTGCTCGGCGAGATCGATGCTGAGGTAGATCGCAAATTTGATGCGCTTGCGCAAGCTGGCCATCCCGTTTGCAGGATCGACTTGAACGACGCGTACGATATCGGCAGAGAGTTTTACAGGTGGGAGTTTGCCACGGCGGTTGCCGGCGCAATAATTGGGATTGATCCATTCGATCAACCCGACGTCGAAGACGCGAAAGCTATAACTCGCGAACTTACCGAAAAGTACGAGAAGAGTCGTTCCCTTCCTTCTCTGGAACCTCTGATTAAGGACGGCTCTTTCGCGCTGTATTCGGATTCTGAAAATGCCAGGGTTTT
>DAHVOF010000254.1 GCA_027318945.1 Actinomycetota bacterium
CAAGCGGCCAACTGGGACTCATCAACGCGGTTGAGCGTTTCAGCCCTGCGGAGGGATTCCAGTTCTCGACGTATGCGACGATCCGGATCCAGGGGGCAATCATCGACGAGATGCGCAAGGACGACATCCTTCCTAAGAGGATGAGGGCGCGGGTTCGCACCTACCAGGTCGCAAAGGAGTCGCTTGAAGCCGATCTTCACCGCACGCCAACCCTGCGAGAGCTGGCTGAGCATTTGGAAACCACCATTGCCGAGATAATGGAGATCGACGACATGGCGGTTCTTTCGAGCTATCTCGTACCTCTTTCCATGGTCAGCGACGAGGCGACTGTACCAGCTTCTGGATTGGGCTTAGAGCCGAGCGAGGCCGCCGACCTCGCGTCTATGCGCGATATGGTCAAATCAGCGCTTTTGAACATTACCGAGCGACAGCGCCAAGTACTCGTTCTTCACTTCCTCGAAGGATTCCACAAAAGCGAGATCGCAGAGATGCTCGGCATTGACCGCTCTCGAGTGACTCAGCTCATTCAACAGGGCCTGCGCAACCTGAGAGTCCAGTTGGAAAAGAGTCGGGAATCTTAGCTGAATACCTGACCAAAATTGCAATTAAAAACTGGAGCGCGACCACGATCCGCGGCCAAACTGGATCGGCTCATAGGCAAAGCTAACTGTTGTTGGCGCCATCCTCAACTGACTTCGCCTTTGACTGCCTTTCTCCGTACGATGCCCATTCTGCAGTGTCCACCGTCATTGCGGGTGCCGCGCTGGCAGACTCGACATTCTCCTGCCTGATTCGGTCTATCACCTCTTGGCGGTCGATGCGAATGTGCCTAGGAGCATCTATGCCAAGCCGAACTCGTCCATTTGGAGACACGGAAAGAACCGTAACCACTACATCATCCCCGATCAGGATCTTCTGACCAATTTCGCGGGTAAGGGCAAGCATTCTTCTACTCCCCTTCTTCTGTTGGGAATGGCGTTCTCACACTCCAGCCAACTTCCCGCTCGCTGAGAGCTGGCACAAGCTGATCGGCCAACCCGTTCACACGGTTGACCACTATCGGGGAGTAAAGGTTTGCCGTCGAAGACGACAACGGGTCCCTCGGATGGACAATGGCAATGATCAACACGTCTTCGGCCTTGCTGATGCCAAGCTGCTCGACGGTCAATTCGTCGATGCCAACCTCGTAATCATGCCACAATACGCCTGGAGACATCACCAAAAGCGCAAGGTTCTCCAAGACCTGTCCGCCCTGGGTCGTCACCGGATCGCTACAGCGAAGTCGCGCGAAAACACCCTCCGGGTCATCTCCGATCGGCTCAAGTTCAAAATGCCGAGCCCCTTTGAATCCGGGCAGATCACGAAAGAAGGTCAACTCGGTTTTGCTGATCAGACCGGCTTCGATTGCCGTGTTCATGGAATGCACTCCCTCAATTTCAGTCATCGTTAATATACGCCCCCCAGCCGCCGATAGGAACTAAATGCCCGTTTTGCTTTAGGGCGCGATGAACTGCTGAAGAGTTTCCGGAATGGCTCGCGATGCGGCCCAAAGAGCTGCCTGGTAGTTAGTCATCTCTTCGTTGAGTTGAGTTGTAGCCGTGGTCACATTTAGGTCTTGCAAATTGGCCTGTTTCGCCTGAACATCGGCCAACTGTGTCGTAATTGCCGAAGAAGCGGCAGTTACGGCCAGCGAAGATGAGCCCAGGACTGCGCTTTGCTGCTCTGCCGCAGAAATATTGGAATTGAGGCCACTGATAGCCGAGGAGATCTGGGGCGACGTCGGCGTTCCCGAAAGAAGGGCACTAGCGACGGTCGACAGCACGTTGAAGACACTCGAAGCGCCAGCCCCGAATAGAGATGTCCCCGGGACTGAAAGAACCGTGGTTTGCCCCACGCCAGAACCCGGCCCCACCACAATCGTGGGCGGATCGCCGTTGCCGAGATAGTTTCCACTCGAGTCATAAGCAACCATCGACGCCGACGTGCCAGCAAACATCGCCCGGTCTTCGAACTGCGTGTTGGAAAGATCCAGCAAATTCGACACAACACCTTGCAGCTGGCGGCCGATCGCCTGGTAAGAGGAGCTGTTCTGAACGCCTTGGTTTGAGGCCTGCAGCAAAAGTGTGCTGGCAGACTGCATAGCCTGAAGAACCTCGTTCGCAGTGCTGCTTGCGGCATTCAGCCAAGAAGTCGCCGTGGCGGCATTAGATTGCCAGCTGATCAACTGACTTGCCTGACTTGAAAGAGCCAGCACCTGAGTTACCGCCGTCGGGTTGTCTGAGGGGCTGTTCAGCTGCTGACCTGTCGCAATCTGAGTCTGCAGCCGAGAAATGCTTCCCTCTTGTACTGAAAGCTGGTTGGCCAGCATTTGCGTAAGGGCGCCAGTAGTAATTGACATCTTATACCGCCTGCATGAGTGCCTGGAGGCTTGTCGTTATGGCGTTGACCACCTTGGAGATAGCCTGAAAGTCGTTCTGAGCAGCCAGCACCTTCAACTCCTCGTTATTCATGTTTACCCCGGACACAGCCGAAATATTGTTAGATGCGGTGGTGGCCAGATTGGATGCCGTAGTCGCTACCGTCGACGCATTTGCGGATTGAGTTCCCAGCGCTCCTATCATCGTCCGATATAGAACATCCGGGCCGCTCGCCGACGTGGCAAGGGCAGCCATGGCCTGGGCGTTTGTCCCGTCAAGTGTCGGCGTGCCAATGACATTCGAATTGGCTGGTCCCGGCGCAGATGCGGTCGCCAGCAAGCTCGAATCTGCCGACAGCGCAGGTGACACACCTATCGTTGCGGCAGAATTTAGTGAGCCCGAGCTAACGCTATAAGCAGCCGTAGATCCGTTGTCCACGAAGATGTTGGGCAGTACTGTTCCCGCGTATCCGCCGGCAATCGCGCTTCCAGGGTCGCCGTTCGCTGCCATGCCACTGCCCTGCAGCGAGTTGAGGCTTGTTGCCAGTGAATCTGCGACGGAGTTCAACTGCGACTGATAGCTTGGAATCGTAGTGTTCACTGCTGTAATATTCGCACCTATCGAGCCGCCCGCGTCAACTGCGACTCCATTGGCTGTCGCAATTCCGAAATCGGCGGTCAAGGCAGATCCAGTTGTTGAAAGCGTCTGCGCGACATCGCCTCCTACCAGCTGAACACCGTTTAAATAAACAGAGATAGAGCCGTTTGGGGCAGTAGTCGCCGAAACTCCCAGCAGTCCCGCCAATTTGTTGACTGCTGTGATGCTTTGATCAATTAGGGAGTTGACATCCTGCCCTCCGCTTGCACCCGCAACTATCCCAGCGTTAAGCCGTGATACCTGTGTGAGGAGAGAATTCGCTTGTGCAAGCCAACCGCCATCATTGGATCCCGATCCGACCTGACTCTGGAGCGATGACCCGAGCTGAGCCAACTGCGAGTAGCTGCCGCTGATGGTTCCAGCTACAGTCTGAGCCGCGCCGACCACAGCCTGTTGGGCCCCCGACTGGCTTGGATTCGCGGAAAGTGCCGACAGGTCGGACCAGAGAGTGGAAAGCTGCGAATTAAGCCCCGTGCTGGACGGCTCCGGAAAGATCGACTCGATCGAACTCATCACGGTACTAGCCTGGCTTGCCGCGCCCTGAACACCCTGAGCTGCAATGTTGGCAGCAACGTAGGCGGCATCACTCAACCTTGTCACTGAGCCGACAAGAACTCCCTGACCTGCACCAAACGGGCCATTAGCAGCTTCAGGTGACAAGTTAACCTGCTCGGTAGCATATCCCGGAGTATTGATATTGGAGAGATTGTTAGAGGCCGTGTTCAGCTCTGCGGTATCCGCATTCAGTCCACTCGCCACGATCGAAAGGCCCATGTCACTCATATCGCACCCTCCACCAGCACGCCGGACCGAACCATCGGCCGACCGTAGTGAGTTTGGCTGTCGCCATTAAGGAATCTCAGTGCCTCCTCCGTAACTGCAGCGCGACGACCGACCGTCTCTGTGATCGAACCTGCCAAGCCTTGTATTTCAGTCACCGCCTCAATGAGAGCTTGGCGCTTCCCAGAAAGAATCTCTCGCCAACCACCGCTTGCGTTTGAAGCTAGCTCCTCCAGGCATGGCGGGACGTCAAGATTGAACTCATCCGCCAACCGGACAGTGACCGAGGCACGCACAAGCTCTGAAAGCCGAAGTGCTTCAAAAGCTATCTCTGCTTCGTGAACGGCGGTAGGAATCGATTGCCCGTAGTCGCCATCGGCAAGAGCGGAGAGCACTATGAGTCGGTAACGAACTGTCGCGAGCAACTCAAGCTCTCTGTCAAGCGTCTCGACGAATTGGACAAGAAGGTCGTCAATATTCACTGGTAGGATTAACGTCCCTTGTCAGCGCATAATTGAGGGGCCCCAGAGCACGTCACGAGTCGGACGCACCTTCGATTCGGTCGGCGTTTCCCGCTCTCGCCTGCGCTCTTGCGTAACGTAGCAGCACGGCAGAAACCATCCAGACAACAATGCTATTAAACAAAAACGCTTCCGCCAATCGCAGCAGAACCACCAGGGCTGAAAGACCCTGCGAGAACATCTCGTTCAGTGCCGGGAGTGTAACCACTAACGAAAGGACCACTACCGCGAGGGGCCTGTACCGGTACACATCGGCGATGAAGCCGCTGTAGTTCCTGCGTTTCAACTGTCCCTCTCGATTAGCGCACCTAGTAAAATCGTTACCCACCTCAGTGGCGTGGCCGGCATGCCGTCAAGGTACGCGATCGGAAGTACGCCGATAAGTTCGCCGGGAGTTGCGGTGTCGGCAAGATGTGCAATCGCAAGAGCATCGACGCGACCAACCTGATCACACCATTTCACGACATCCGACCGCTTTGACGTGGCGGGCACTGCTCCAAGTACGTAATCCGGCTGCAACTCGCGCATCCAGGCCAACGCCTCCGCCATGTCAGGAGATCGCAGTGGAGCCTCGACTATTACCACGCTAATCTTCTTTGCACATTGGCGAAACACCACCTGAAGTCTCCCGGACTCGCTTCTACCCGGAACTATGGCTCTCGAAGGCTCGAGATTTAGAGTTCTCAAGACCGCCCTCGCAGCTTGTTCGGCTTCCCCCTCGCCACCCACCACCGCTATGGTCGATCCACCGGCACTAGAAATCTCGAGCGGAGTGGAAAGTCCAGATAGGGAGCGCAGGAGTCCATCTAGAGTGGCATCTCCCGCAGCAGGGCAATGTTGAGCGGGCACTCCCAACTCCTCCAAGGAGCTCAAGAATCCAGGAATCGACTCCCGACCCTCGAACGACCGGCGTAATAGAATCGTCTCGGCATCAGTAGGTCGTGCCTCCATTGCGACTACATTGCCCGTGTTCAGCGCAGCCTCGGCTTCCGATAAAACCTGTCTGAACGTCTCTGGAAATGGTTGGAAACCGATGGTCACCTGATCGACGGTTTCGTCGAGTAAATCGGCAATGGTGCTTCGACCCGCATATGTGAGTAGCTGCGCCGTCCAGTCCTCATGCGACGACTCAGATGCCCCGGTCGGCTCAAGTCCGGAAATCTGCCCCACGGCAGTGACGGACGCAGAAAGGCTCGGAGGCGGAGTGATTCCTGCCACGAAGGTCTCTCGGGCAAAGAAGCCGCAGACCCCTCCCCTTCTCGTTTTCCAACAGCGCAGCGCCGCTTCGTCGCCCAGCTCCCTGCGGGCATTTGCGATTGCTTCTTCAGGTGTACGGCCCTCGAACTCTTGCCGGGGCAACTCAGACGGCTGCAACCACTTCACGGTTCACACTCCCTACTATTGCGATCTTCATGCCGGAACTGATTTCCCCAGCACCGAGAACTCCGAGCCGGGGAAGGCTTGGAGACACCAAGCGTCGCATGGCAGGCCGAAGCTTGTTGGCGCAAAGGAGCACCGGAGTGTTTCCACGCGATTCCGCGTCACGCAGCAGTCGCCCGATCTCCCTCAGTATTGCTTCCGCCTCTCCCGCCGCTATCGTAACGACCCTTTTCCCGCGCTCACCGGAACGCAGCAAGGTCAGCAGTCCCTGCTCCAGAACCGGCGAAAAAGTAATAGCCCAGATCGTTCCATCCTTTTCGTGCATTGATGCAATAGTGGTGGCGAGCGCAAGGCGGGCAGCTTCAACCAGGGAATCGGAGTCTTTCTGCTGGGTTCTCGCCTGCTCGGTTAGCGCCTCGATGATCCGAACCATGTCTCGTATCGGTACGCCTTCTTCCAACAACTCTCTCAACACGCCCTGAATGTCACCAAGCGTTAGATTTGCCGAACTCATCTCCTCGAGGACTACGGGATTGCTACCCCTAATAGCGTCCAGCAGCAGCTTTGTGTCCTGGCGTGAAATAAGATCTCCGGCGCGATCGCGAACTATCTCAGCAAGATGAGTCGTGATCACAGCTGACCTATCGACGACTGTTACTCCAGCTACAGCTGCCTGATGACTGAGACCAACCGGAATCCACTTTGCCCGGCCGCCAAAAGCCGGATCACGGGTGTCAATTCCACTCAAACCATCCAAGTTCTCTCCAATTGCCAAGAGCCTTCCGCGCGGAGCCTGCCCTCGCGCCACCTCGACGCCGTGCACCTTGATTGCATATTCTGCGCTTGGAAGATCGAGATTATCCCTCGTGTGCACGCGCGGCATGACGATTCCAAGCTCATTCGCAATATTGCGCCGCAAGAGCTTCACCCGCTCCAGCAGATCGCCCCCACGGTCCACTTGAACAAGATCGATAAGCTCAATGCCAATCTCAAGGCTCAGAGGCTCAACTGCCATCGCAGCCGCAAGAGCTTCAGGAGTTTCTTCGGGAATCTCTGACGGACTTAGCTCTACCACCGCACTTTTATCCTGTCCATCGCTGGGGAGGCGTCTTCCAAGGAAAAAAACTGAGCACCCGATGATCATGAATGGCAATTTCGGCAATCCAGGCACAGCTGCGAGCACAGCCATAATCAATCCGGCAGTTCGAACTACGCGCCTGAACCGTGAAAGCTGCTGCACTACGCTGTGCCCGAGATCATGTTCGCCCGCAGCCCTTGTAACTATTATGCCTGTCGAAAGCGAGAGAAGGAGGGCAGGTATCTGTGAAACAAGCCCGTCTCCCACGGACAGCAGACTGTAGGTGTCGATGGCCTGAGTGATCCCCAGATGCCGCTGGACAATTCCGATTGTGAGACCACCAACCAGATTCACCATGGTGATGACAATGGCGGCTATGGCATCTCCTCTAACAAACTTGGACGAACCATCCATTGCGCCGTAGAAGTCGGCCTCGTCGGCTATCTCCTGGCGACGCCTTCGTGCCTCTTGCTCATCTATGGCACCAGAGGCCCTGTCCGCATCGATGGCCATCTGCTTGCCAGGCATGGCATCGAGAGTGAAGCGCGCCGCCACTTCAGCAACGCGTCCTGAACCGGAAGTTATCACCACGAACTGGATGATGATCAAAATGAAGAAAACCACGAGCCCAACGACAATCGAACCGCCTATGACAAAATGCCCAAAGCTTTCGACGACCACTCCCGCATACCCGTGAAGAAGCACCTGGCGGGTGACAGCCACGTTGAGCGCGAGCCGGAACATCGTCGCGATCAGAACAAGGGTTGGAAAGACGGAAAAGTCCAAAGGTCTTCTCACTTGCATCGCAGTGAGGAGAACCAGAACCGAAGCAGTGATGTTAGCCGTGATCAGAAGGTCTATCAAAAATGTTGGAAGGGGGATAACGAGGACGACTACGACAGCCACGACCGAAAGGGGAACTGCCATCCGTGAAATCTGCAGCCATCTGCCAGCCCCGACGCTCGTGGCTTCAGGCATTGTGAAATCCGGCATTGTAAAGCTGCATTGCACGCTCCAGGACGATAATTATTTTCACGTCCGTCCCTGGACATGGCTCGGCTTTCCTGCCAGTTTGTTACACGGCCCAATTCGAATCAGAATTGAGAGGGTGGCTCGCCGGTCCTTATACACATCAGCTCGACATCCGGTGGACTTCGTTCATGACCCTTGCGGTAGACGATAGAGAGTATACGAAGGCCAGCAACTGAGCTACAGCGGCATACAGCTGGGGAGGAATCACATCGTCCACCTCGCAGGTTGCATGGAGAGTTCTAGCCAGAGGAGGGTTCTCCACTATCGCGACTCTGCAGCTCTTGGCCCTCTCCCTAATGGCGACCGCATTGAAGTCCGCCCCTTTTGCCACCACCCTGGGTGCGCGATCCGTAGAACTGTCGTAAGCAATCGCCACCGCAAAGTGCGTGGGGTTCGTCACCACCACGTCCGCACGAGCCACCGCGGCCATGATCTGTTGGCGGGAAAGCGCGCGAGCCTTGCTTTTTTGCGCCCTGCGCATCTCTGGCGAGCCTTCGTTCTCACGGAACTCCTTTTTGACCTCCTGCTTAGTCATACGGAGATCTTGCTGATGCTTTCGCCTCTCGAAGTAGTAGTCCGCTCCAGCAATCACGAGTGCCGAGAAGCCAATAAACCGCATCAGCTGCGTGATCGTCGACGAAGCGGCAATCAGGGTCGCCTGCAAGGGAAGGGTTCCCCCACCAAGCATTCCACCGACAAACCTGTGAATGATGAGATATCCGACGAATGCCAGAGTTACGAGCTTGAGCATCGTCTTGCCTAGGGTCCAGAGTCCCTGGCTCGAATAAATGCGGCTAAAACCTGATTTTGGAGAGATCCTGGAAAACTTCATTCGCATCGCCTTGGGAGCGAAGACCAGTCCCACTTGGGTAACTGCAATAGCGATGGCGAGAACACCCGCGAACAGCAATGCCGGCACAGCTGCTTCCGCCGCTGTCGCTAGGCCGTTGCCGATCAAGCCGACGGCTTTCTCCGCATCCGGATGAGCCATCGCATCGGACGTCATCTGCATGAATGACAACAACCTAGACGTGATCGCCCCCCCCAGCTGGGGCAAGAATGACGCGACGAACAAGAGGGCAGCCCACCCGCCGAGCTCAGTTGAACGTGCAACGTTACCTTCCTCTCGCATCTCCTTGCGGCGCTTGGCCGTTGGCCGCTCAGTGCGTTGTGACTTGTCTGCCACTACAGGCCACCGAAGAGTTGAGCGAACGCCTTTCCAACCATGTTCGACAAATCCGTGGGAAGGGCTGCAAGCGCTACGCTCACGGCTACAAGTGCCACAGTGATCTGAAGCGGCATGCCGAAGACGAAAACGTTGATCTGAGGAACCGCCTTTGCTAGAAGCGCCAGAAGAATCTGCGTGCCGAATAGCACCACGATTACCGGCGCGGCGATCTCGACCGCCGCTGCAAAGAATGTGACGACATCACTGGTAACAGTCTGTGCCATTACGCCCAGGGAGATCGGCGGGAGGCTGGCGCCAATCGCCTGAAATGATTTCATGAAACCATCAACTATCACGGTCACTGACCCCGTCGTGAAAAGAAGAGCCGTAAGGACAAGGTTGTAGAACTGCCCGAATATCGGAGTCTGCTGCTGCGAAAGCGGATCGATGGCCTGAGGAAGGTTAAGCCCAGAGAAGAGGTCAATAAGGCTGCCGGCACCCACTATGACATTCACAAAAACCGATACTATATACCCCAGCGCACCCCCGACAACGACCTGAACTACCATTCCGACCGCAACTCCAGCATCGCTTTGAGGCAAGACCTCGTGTTGAAGGCTTCCCGCCGAAAGAAAAGCAATCGCACCGGCCAAGCCGACCTTCAGCTTGACCGGTATGGAGACGTTGGAGAACGGGGGGCAAACAGCAACCCAAGCAATCGAACGGGCAAAGGCCAGAGCAAGAGCGATCATGAAGTCCGCTGAAAAGCTGACAGTCATCCCTGCCCCGAAAGCAGCTGAGGAATCGAATTGTAAAGATGCTCTGTGTACACAACAAGGTTCCCCAGCATCCAGTGACCCAAGAACATCAGGACAAGGGCTATGGCCGCCACTTTCGGAAGAAAGGTCAGAGTAAACTCCTGGATCGAAGTCACAGCCTGGAACACAGCAATAATGAATCCCACCGCCAAACTGGCCACGAGGACCGGGCCGGCAAGTTCGGTTATCAGAACCAGTGCCTGGGAAGCCAAATTAAGTACAGTGGTATCACTCATTGTTTCAGTGGTTGAAGGAGATCAGGAGCGAGTGGACCACCAGGGTCCAGCCATTCACCAGCACAAACAGGAGTATTTTGAACGGAAGAGAGATAAGGGTCGGCGGCAGCATATACATTCCCATCGACATCATGACAGCCGAAACTACCAAATCGATGACCATGAACGGTATGAAGATCATGAAACCAATCAGAAAAGCTGCCTCGATCTCGGACAGAACGAATGCAGGCATTACAGTCGTCATTGGTAGCGATGCGGGCTTGGTGGCATCCTCATGGCTGTAGGAAGCAAACAGATTCAGTTCCTGCTGCTTGGTTTGCTTGAGCATCCAATCTTTCAGTGGTATCTCTCCCTGATCGATGGCTTGAACGGCGCTTATGCTGCCGCGCTCATAAGGCTGGACAGCCACGTGGTTTATAGAGGATATGACCGGTGCCATGATGAACAGAGACAAGATGAGCGCAAGGCCCGCCAGAACCTGGTTCGGCGGAACGGTTTGAGTGCCCATTGCGTTGCGCGTCAATGAAAGAACAATAAACACTCGCGGAAACGCAGTCATCAGCATCAGCACTGACGGAGCCACGGCCAGCAACGTCAGCACAACAATTATGAGAACCGAAGTCGATGGACTTTTCAGTCCGCTTATGTTCACATTTATGCCCGAGGTTGCGACAACGAGTTCAGGACTCATTATTGGCCCCCAAGGGCCCAGGACGCTTCGAATTCAAAAGCATGAGTACTCCCCATTGGAGGGAGCGCCGGACACGAATGCTAGTGCCGGACAGTCATCTCCCGTAGATGGTCTATGAAGGCATCCCATGCCCCTGCGGATCTAACCCCAGAGCCCAACGCCATCCTTGGCGCCAGGACTTGCTTCACATCGTCTTCTACACCCACATGCGGACGGCCCGCTTCTTCGCCGTCCAACTCCGCCAGCATTGCCATCTGCTGTGTGCTCTGGCCAACCAGGAATGTCCTTCCCGCCACACGAACTACCAGCAACGACACATGCTGACCCAGCGAACGACGTGACACCACTTCAATTTGGCCGAAAGGTAATGTTCCCAGCCGACCCGCGCTGCCGAGTGGACGCTTCTTAGCGAACTTTGCGAGTAGTAGCAGCCCGGCAATGATTAATCCGAGCACAAGAATCATCCGACCAAAGGCAAGAAGCGTGGTACCCATTCACGTTTCCTTATCGGTTAAAATCTCGGTTATGCGGATGCCGTACTCGTCGCCAACCTCCACCACTTCACCGCGTGCAAGAACAACCTCGCGATTAAGGACGATCTCAATGGGCGCTCCCACCGGCTGGTCGAGTTCGATAACCCTGCCGGGACGTAGGTCGCTCAACTCTCCGAAGGTGAGCTTCGTCTTCCCAATCCACGCCGACACCTCCACTGACACGTTTCGAAACTGAGCCTGTCTTACGTGCAATCGTCCAGTTTCGGAATCTTCCGAATGGATCGGCAATTGATCGATGCCCTCGTCAACGGCAGTCACCTTACGACCTCCTCCATGATTTCACAGGCCTTGTGAACCCCGGAACTGCAAATGTCCGCTAGTGCTATCAAAATTCCCTCAGCACGCACTTCGAGTGGGCGGCCTTTCGGATGACCCAATCCCAAGCTGTCTCCTACCTGCAACGTAAGCAATTCAGCAGGCGTGGTCAGGATGCTCGGGAACTGAAAGACGACGTCCATCGGCACATCCATCAATCGGCGATGAGTGTCCAGCAACGATTCCCTTCGGCCCTTCTCTACCAAAGCCGTCTTCGACTTGAGCGAGTCTATAAAAGTTCTGACCATCTCAAAAGGCAGGCAGATCAGAGCCTCGCGCTGGTGCCGACTCGCTACGAAAAAGGTGAGTCTTATGACAATGCACATCTCCGATGGCGCTCCGATCGACACGAACAGAACATTTCCCTCCTGAGCCTCCAGCATGGGTGAAGTGCTTTGAATTCTTGCAAAGGCATTTCCCAGCTCACAGATAAAATCCTCAATAATGGGTGCAAGAAAAGCCTGGTCGATTTCACTCGGCACTCGGCCCGAGTAATCATCGTCACCAGAACCCGCCAATCTTAGATCCACGAGGGCAAGCACCTCTTCCGTCGGGATTGCAAGCACCGCTCGTCCTTCCAGGGGAGGTAACGAGAACGTAAAGAAATACATCCCGGCCTCGAACTCCTCGACAATGTCGGACCAAGTAAGCTGGTCGAGCCGTTGAAACTCGAACAGGCACGGTTGATGCAACGTTGATGTAAATTTCTGAGTGGCTGAGTGCGCAAATGTCTCCAGAAGTTTTTGCATAGCCTGGAGATTCGCCCGTTCAATTACGTCACCTCGGCTGAAGTCGTGGCTCTTCACATCTTTTTCTATGGGTATCATGCGCCTTCCTCGAGATAGCGAGACCCCGTCAGGGCTTGAAGTTGCTTGTCGGACTGACGACTATGTTCACTCTGCGATTTTGTGCCTGGGCATTGGGTGAGGTATTTGGGACCAGCGGATGGTACTGCCCATAACCTATCAGCGCTACCTGACTTGGATTCAGTCCGTCCATTTTGGTCATACGCACCACCACCGTGGTGGCGCGAGCAGCTGACAAGGCCCAGTTGTTGGCGAACGGCCCGCTCATGATCGGCTCGTTGTCCGTATAGCCCGCGACCTCGACGGCATTTGGATAGTTTCGAATTACCGAAGCTGCTGTATCGACGATCTTTCGACCGATACTGGTCAGGTCGGCAGAGTCCGTGCCAAAAAAAGTGGAATCCGTCACAAGGCCTACGACCAAACCAGCGGAATCCACGGTCATGTTCACATCCGCTAAGAGACCTTGAGCCTTCAGAGCTTCCTGCAGCTGCAGCTGAATCAGCGCTATCTCGTTCGGCATGGTGGAAAAGTTGTTGGGGCTGCTCACTGGCGGGGGGGTCTTCGCGTCGGTAGTCCCGTGCGGAACGTGGGAGAGGACTGCCCTGCTCACCGACTGCTTGAACTCCTGATATTTTGCCTGATCGACAGTAGAAATTGCAAACAGCACTATGAAAAGTACCAGCAGAAGGGTGATCATGTCGGCATATGTTAGGAGCCAACGCTCCCCACTGGACCCTCCGTGGCCCTCGCCATTCCGCCGAAGTTTTTTGGAACGTCGCGTAGATGAAATGCCACTCATGACGACCCCTGATCCTAAGCCGCTGCATCCGGAGCCTCTCCCATCGATCCTCGACCGGAGACCTGCTCACGCTCGGACGGTGAAAGGTAAGCGTAAAGGCGGTCTTTGAGTTCCATGGTAGAAGCATTAAGTTGCATGGTCAGAAGCCCTTCGACTACCATCTCGCGAAAAGAGACTTCCTCCTCGGAAAGGCGCCGCAACTTATTGGATATCGGCAACCAGACGGCATTGGCCAGTAGAACCCCCCACAGAGTCGCAGTGAACGCCGACGCAATGGCCGGGCCAAGTTTGCCCGGTGAGCTGAGTTGCCCAAGAACGCCTATCAGACCAACCACAGTGCCCAAGATGCCAAATGTTGGCGAGAATCCGGCAATGTCTGAAAAAAACTTTGCGGCAGTCTCGTGACGCATCCTCAGTCCTTCGATCTCCGTGTTCAGAAGCTCACTCACCCTCTCCGGCTCAGAAGTGGAAATGATTAGCTGAATTCCCTTCTTCAGGAAGATATCGTCCGTTTCAAACTCCTCAAGAACCAACGGGTTGGTTCGCGCCTCCTTGGCGATTGCCAACAGCGCGTCGATGGTGGCGCGCGTATCCGGCCCCTTGTTTGGCTTCAAAACCTTGAAAAGCGCCTTTGGAACAGCTTTGAGCCGACGAGCTTCAAAGCCTGCGACCGTCGCGCCTATGCTTCCGCCAACAACCAGGAGCAGTGAAGAGACTTTTACCAAAGAGGCCAGATTTTCATGGTCCATACTCATTGCACCGATGAGCGCCGCAATCGCTAGAAGGATTCCTATCGGAGTCATAAATCCCTCACCTTGGTAAGAAGCGTCATTTCCGTGGCTTGCGAACGAGATGCCGCGACACCTTGGGCTCCATTTTCCTGCGAAGCCTGGCGAACCCTGCGTAGCAGGCTTGCTTTTTCTGTTCTAATCTTCTCGACCACGTTGGCCGACTCGTTAGCTACCACTACGTGTCCGCCATTTATCATGTAAACTGCGGATTGCCCATCGGCTCCATCTTCAACTCGTTCTATGAGGTCTTCGTTAAGGTACATCATCGATCCATCAAGCTTCTTCAATGCAATCATTTGCTCACCGCTCTCGAGAGAGGGAACTTCTGGATCATCTAACGTCTCTAATCGAAGCAAAATTGAGGGGCACATCCCTTCTCGCCGCCCCTAAACCGGTGGAGAACCGGCACGTGCGAAACAACGAGACACATTGCCGAAGTCAGGCTTAGTGATTCAAAGCCACCACGCAAGAGCCCGCCGGGGCGAACCATGAGAGAAGGTCCGATGTGCCAAAACCCAGCAGGCTGGCCGAAAAGCCGTGCGATGGCAGTTCTTTAATGAACTCAGTCCTTGGAATTAAACTGGATGAGCGACAGATGAGAGTCCGAAGAGACGAAGAGCCCATTTAATCAGTAAAATAGTATCGGTTACAAAATAATCTCGACATAGGTAGGCTCTGCGATGTCCCAAAACTCCGGTATGGACAACTTCGACACCTCGGAACATGCACACAAGGTGCTCATGAGCCTTTTCACGATCTTTCGTCACCTCCGACCTTCGGGCAAGATGGGGTTCGCCGTTCACCACGAGCCACCAGCGCCCCGCCATATCATGGCGCTGCTGCACCTGGCAACTCACGGACCTATGTCCGTCAGCGAGCTGGCAACGAGTTTGGGGGTCACACTTACGACCGCAAGTCTCTCGGTGACACAGATGGCCGCTTCAGGCCTAGTGGCAAGGGAGGAAGATCCTTCAGACCACCGCAGGACGATCGTATCCATTTCGCCTAAGGTGCAGCCGCTCGTTCAAGAGGTGATGACAACCAAGGTGAAAGCTCTCGAGAAAGGCTTGGCAGCGCTGGGAACCGAAAGATCCCGTCAACTCCTTCGAGATCTTGAGATCCTGCTTGGCGCGATCGAATCTCAAGAAGAGCCAACCCTCGAGGAATCCGCAAATTGCAGGCGTACAGAAAGGTAACACCCCCTACGCACCCAGCAGCACAAATCCATTCGAGTTCCACCCCTTTCATTACCAAAGGCTACGGCATTGAACAAGACATTTACGAAAATTGGACACTTCTCCGTCAAGTTCAGATGGCTCGTGGTCATCCTCTGGCTAATCGGATCGTTCGCTGCAATCAAATTCCTGCCTTCGATATCGAGCGTAGTGAAGACGAACAACCAGGCATTTCTGCCCAAGAACTCCCCGAGCATAACGGCAGCGGATATGGCCAAGCCTCTCCAGAACTACAACGATTCCATGATCATCATGGTCGGGGCGAATACCTCGGGCCCGCTAACCTCATCCGATTTGTCGGCGATTTCTTCCATAAACGCCACGATTGCCAAAGTGCCCACCGTTCTTGGAGCCAAAGTCGCCGGCATCTCTCCCGACGGCAGGGCGATTCAGACTGAGATAATTTCGAGCACGTCGGCATTCGACACTGCCAAGATCACTTCCGTCGTAGCCAATATTCGTGCAGCAATGCTTAAAGTGCATTCACCCCCCGGGTTCAGCGTCCACTTGGCTGGCCAGACAGCGACGGCTGTAGATTCGGCATCGAAAAACGGAAGCCAATCGAATAGAACCCAGAACTATTCGGTTCTGATTATCGTAATTATTTTAGCTCTTGTTTTCCGAGCCGTCCTTGCGCCAATAGTGACGCTTCTGCCAGCGCTACTTGTAGCGCTTGTTGCCGGACCAGTAATTGCCGAAGCCTCCCGCCTTGGCTTCCAGGTTTCGCTCATCACGCAGCTACTACTGATCGTTCTAGTCCTCGGAGCAGGAACTGACTACGGGCTGTTCCTTGTGTTCAGGGTCAGGGAGGAGCTTAAGCGCGGGAGCGCACCTAAAGAAGCAGTATCACGCGCACTTTCAAAGGTTGGCGAATCCGTTACATTCTCTGCGGCAACTGTCATCGCGGCACTCTTATCTCTTGCGACGGCCCAATTTGGCTTGTATAGAGGGCTCGGGTACCCACTCGCAATTGGCATCGCTCTGATGCTTGTCGCCGGCCTAACACTTCTTCCGGCATTGCTCGCGATTCTCGGCAAGGCGGTTTTCTGGCCAAGCAACGTCAAAGCCGGAAGCTATAAGGTGGGGACTTGGGGAATGATCGCTGGCAAGATCGTAAAGAAACCAGTTCTTACGTTGTTGGTCGGCCTGATTTTTTTTGGCTCACTTGCCGGACTTTCTTTAGGCAATCACCCTTCT
>DAHVOF010000260.1 GCA_027318945.1 Actinomycetota bacterium
CTTCTCGAGAAGGTTCCTCAGCTCGATCCAGTTCAAATCGACGATGTGATGATCGGAGCTGCCAACCACGTGGGCGAACAGTCCCTGAACCTCGGGAGGAATATCGCGGCTCTTGCCGGACTTCCGGACACCGTTCCCGGCACGACAGTGAATCGCTTCTGCGCTTCATCTCTCCAGACGATACGAATGGCCTTTCACGCCATAGAGGCGCATGAAGGCGACGTGTTCGTTGCAGGAGGTGTCGAAAGCACTACCCGGACGCTTGGTGTCGGATTCAACGAAAACGACCTGAATCCAAGGTTTGTCGACCGATCCAGGGCTGACTTCATCAACGAAATGTTCATCCCAATGGGAATCACGGCGGAGAACGTGGCGAAAAAATACGGGATCACGCGTGCGCGGATGGACGAGTTCGCGAAGCTTTCCCAAGACAGAGCTGTCGCCGCGCAAGGCAACGGTACCTTTGATCGCGAGATAGTACCGTTCCCGCTTCCAAACGGCACGATATTTGCAAAAGACGACGGCCCGAGACCAAACACGAGCCTCGAGACCCTTGGCCAGCTTCCTCCAGCCTTTATTGAAAACGGTCTGGTCACAGCGGGCAACTCTTGCCCGCTTAACGATGGCGCGGCGGCAGTTCTCGTGATGTCGGAGCGCAAAGCAAGGGAGCTGGGGATCCCGCCGCTGGCAAGGGTGGTCGCCTCCTCGGTTACTGCACTTGCGCCGGAAATAATGGGGGTGGGCCCAGTCGAAGCAGTCAAGAAGGTCCTGGCCATCGCCGGCATGAGTTTGCAAGACATCGGTACAGTTGAGCTCAACGAGGCCTTCGCCGCACAGGTGCTAGCTGTCTGCGACCAGCTCGGCATTTCAATCGAAGACCAGCTCAATCCTCATGGAGGAGCCATCGCCCTTGGACATCCTTTCGGCATGACAGGTGCGCGCATAATGACAGCCTTGATCAACGACCTGCAAGAGCGCGACCAGCAATTCGGCTTGGAGACCATGTGCGTGGGCGGGGGAATGGGAATGGCCATGATCATCGAGCGGCTTTCCTGAAAATATTCTCGGACAGACCGTGAGACGATCCCCGTAAAGATGGACTAGCTTCTATAGGACATGGCTAACCAAGACTCGAGCGCACCAGCTGGCAGCGGAAATGAGAAACCCCGAGATAAGCCCACGGTTCTCCTCCTCGTCAGGCACGGCAACACCGCCACAACAGGCAAGATACTCCCCGGGCGATCCCCCGGTCTCAATCTTTCCGAAGAGGGCATCAAGCAGGCTGAGAGCGTTGCAGAGCGTCTTGAGAAAACCAAGACCATAGCAGCGATATATGCGAGCCCACTGGAGCGGGCTCAGCAGACTGCGGCTCCTCTAAGCAGTCGTTTGGGCATGGAGATTGAAACGTCGGACCTTATCTTGGAGTGCGACTTCGGAGATTGGACGGGCAAAGAGCTCAAGGAGCTGTACAAGTTGCCGGAGTGGAACCAGGTGCAGAGGTCTCCATCCAATTTCAGGTTCCCCAACGGCGAGTCGTTCGTCGACATGGGGGCAAGGACCTCCAGGTTCGCTGAAATGGTGCAGCTCAAACACCCGGGCGAGACCGTGGTGGCGTTCTCTCACGCAGATCCGATAAAGATCCTGCTCTGCTCCGCATTGGGAATGCATCTGGACATGTTCCAGAGGCTGACAATTGCGACATGCTCGGTCTCGGTGATCTCCTACGCCCCCTTGGTAACTCAGGTATTGGTAAGCAATTGGCAAACGGAATTTTCGACAAAGGCGCCTTGACTTGTCAAGTTCAAGAGATTTTCCATCCGTAGATTACATAGCAGTGGGCACCATCGGCGAGCCGGGGAAAAGGGTTTTCCTTCTGCAAGCTAGATACCTCGATGATTTCGTCACTCTCAAGGTCGAAAAATCCCAGGTTGCAGCACTGGCTCATCACCTCGGCGAAATTCTCCAGGGGTTGTCCCGCCCGGGTCATCTCGAGGAGCCGAGTCAGATATTGACGCCGTACGAGATCGCCTGGTCGGTTGTTTCCATCTCGATCTCATATGACGAGAATGACGACCGGATCTACCTGCTATTTGAGGAGCATCAAGCAGGCGACGCCGAGCCGTCTTCCTTGCAGATCGCCCTATCGAGGGAGCAGGCCGCCGTAATCGCAATCCAAAGTGCAAGCTTGGTCGCGGCTGGCCGGCCGCTATGTCCCCTCTGTGGATTCCCTCTAGATGCCGACGGACACGCATGCCCCAAAACAAACGGTCACAGAGCGCCATCGCTTTAGAACAACTTGGAACTGGCGCAATGACTGTACTGGGCCGCATGCCGTATAGCTCGAATGCGACATTTCTAGTAGAGGTTGCGGGGGAACCACCGCTCAAGGCGATTTACAAACCAGGACGAGGAGAGCGAAGCCTCTGGGATTTCCCCGATTGCCTTTTCAAGAGAGAGGTCGCAGCTTACGAGCTTGCGAATGCCCTGGGATGGGGGATTGTTCCACCAACGATCCTGCGGAAGGACGGCCCGCTAGGCGAAGGCAGCCTTCAGCTCTTCATCGACGCCGATTTCCACCAGCACTATTTCACGCTGTTTGAACGGCCGGAACTTCACCCGCAGCTAAAACGGTTTGCACTTTTCGACATCATCGCCAACAATGCAGACCGCAAATCAGGACATATCCTCATAGACGATACCGGCGACATTTGGGGAATCGATCATGGGGTGTGCTTCCACCCCGACCCGAAGCTGCGGACGGTCATCTGGGAGTTCGCTGGCACCGAGATCCCCCCAGAGCTGCTCGATGACCTGGCCGGCCGAAGCCGTGCCTGCCTGCGAGCGCTGGAAGGTCTTCTGGACGAACAGGAAACAAGGGCTCTTGAAAAACGCATAGACGAGGTACTAAAGGATAGGAGGTTCCCTATCCCCAATCCTGACATGAGATGCTACCCATGGCCTCTGATATGAAGCGCCGCCGGCAGGGACACTGACGGCGGCGAAGCTTCTTTTACGCCTTGGCCTTGATAGCGTCGATTAGTTTTGGAAGCACCTTGTGCACATCGCCCACGATCCCAAGGTCTGCAATGGTGAAGATCGGAGCATCGGCATCTTTGTTGATGGCGATAATGTTCTTTGCTCCCTTCATGCCCACCATGTGCTGCGTCGCACCCGAGATTCCACAGGCAATGTACACGGTCGGCTTGACGGTCTTGCCCGTCTGTCCCACCTGATATGCGTAAGGAACCCAACCCGCATCGACGATCGCGCGCGAAGCTCCCGGAGCGCCGTTTAGAAGCTTGGCGAGCTCCTCTATGAGCTGGTAGCTATCCTGCTGACCAAGTCCGCGTCCTCCGGATACCACCACCGCCGCTTCATCGAGCTTGGGCCCGGTGCGCGCTTCGACGTGGCTTTCAACAATCTTTGCTTTCCCGGCAGAGCCGATATCACCAACGCTCACTTCTTCCACGGTGGCGGACGGCCCTCCCTTGGGCTCTGGCGCAAAAGACTTGGCTCGGATGACGTAGATGCCTGGGCCAGAAGACACAAATCTCGCCGAAACGATCTCTGAACCACCGAAGACGGCATTCTCACCCACAAGGCGATCACCGTCAAGCACGAGATTGACAATATTCGTCAACACCGGCAAGTCAAGCCTGGCGGAAAGTCTCGCAGCCGCATCGCGGCCCTCGGGAGTCGAGCCAAAAAATATTGCGTCAGGCCGGTCAGAAGCGATGCGCGCTGCCATCACTGATGCAACTGCAGTGCCAGCCAAAACTCCACCAAGGTTGGTCGCCAACACTACCTTCGATGCGCCGTGCTCGCCAAGAATCCGACCGGAATCAGGGCCGATCCCGTAACCGAACACCTCCACCGTCGAGGCAAATCCAGCGGCTGCGGTAACCAGCTCCAAAGAGGTGCTCGATACCCCCGACTCTGACGGCTCGGCGAATACCCAGATCTTTGATAATGACATTTGTATAAATCTTTCTCTGAATTTACGACAGCAACTGGTTGCTTAGATGACCTTTATCGACTCGAGGAACTCCACTATCTGCTGGTAGCCTTCACCCTCGTCAACCACCACTGTGCCGGAGGCCCTCATCTCGGCGGCCCGGACAGATACAATCTCTTGCCCGCTAATGAGTGGGCCAATGCCCAGAGCAGCCACGTCGACGACGTCAACAGGCTTGCTCTTGGCCGCCATGATCCCCTTGAACGATGGGTAGCGCGGCTCCACCACGCCAGCGGTGACGCTCACCAGTGCCGGCAGAGGACACTCGACCTGATCGTAGCCCGACTCCGTCTGGCGCTGGACTTTGAGAACACCACCCTCCACTTCGACCTTCTTTGCAAAGCTCACAGATGGGATGTCTAAAATCTCAGCCACTTGGACAGGCACCGTGCCCGTGTATCCATCCGTCGATTCGGTCGCCGCCATTACGAGATCAAACGGGTTGCGCCGAATCGCCGCCGCAAGCACCTTGGCGGTCGTAAGCGCATCCGATCCAGCCAGCGCAGGGTCGGAAACGAGCACCGCTTTATCCGCCCCCATGGCCAGGGCGGTGCGAAGACCCGAGACTTCGCCGTTAGGAGCCATAGAGATCAGCGTCACCTCGCCGCCACCAGCACGATCCACCAGTTGCAACGCCATTTCCACCCCGTAACTGTCAGAGTCATCAAGGATGAGCTTCCCCTCTCTCACCAGATTGTGAGTGCCGGGATCAAGCTTTCCTGGAACCGACTGATCGGGGATCTGCTTTACGCATACGGCAATATTCATTGATGATTTCCTTATAGAAGAACAAAATGTAACGTAAAAAAATCAGATTAGTACGCTGCGAATAGCTTAGCGGAATCTCTCGAAGTGGCCAAGTTGGCCCGTCCGGCCGCAGCGCAGGCACCGGAGGCAACGGATCAGAGCCTCAAGATTCGCGATCACGGGCATCTTGAGGCTTTCGCCCGAATCGCGGCAGCCAGCATTGCTACCTCCAAGCTCATCAGGGCAGACGGCTTTCCTCCTATGCCTTAGGTGAGCGGGATCGTCAGGACTATCCTTGCGCCGTTGTCGTTCTTGATCTCCATAGTTCCTCCCAGCTGGGATACTACGATGTCGCTCACGATGAGAAGGCCCAGGCTCACGGCTTTCTCGACGTCAAAGCCCTCGGGGAATCCCGCGCCGTTGTCGGCAACCACCATCTCGAGCACTTCATCGCGCTGATCCATGAACACCTCGACGACACCCATCTCGCCTCTATCGGGCGCGGACGAGCCGCCGAAGGCATGGTCAATGGAGTTCTGCAGGAGTTCAGCCAGAA
>DAHVOF010000267.1 GCA_027318945.1 Actinomycetota bacterium
GGACGTCGTTCTTTAGGGCAAAGAGGTCGGATTGGATCGACTCCATCTCTCTAAGGATCAGACGTACTCGGGCAGCTACAACGGCACCCTCTATCGTAAGTGCG
This sequence comes from Actinomycetota bacterium, assembly GCA_027318945.1. GTDB lineage: Bacteria > Actinomycetota > Acidimicrobiia > Acidimicrobiales > Acidimicrobiaceae > SCQM01. The sequence goes on from DAHVOF010000267.1 coordinate 105, forward strand.
CCGCTACGCCGGTCTACCAAAATCACGTCTAACTCAGACTCCAGCTTTGACACATGCGTGGAAATATTTGACTGCACAGTATCGAGCGCGTTTGCTGCGCTCGAAAAGCCGCCGTAATCTTCGACTCCCACCAGCGCCTTCATCTGCTTTATATCCATCACTTAAATAGATAGCAGGTATCTCAGTAATTACTGCAATGGATTGTGAAATCGGAGCCATAATGGTTAATGCAGGTTTCGGACCCCCCTCCGTACCTTGCCTTGATGAAGGAGTTGGCTCCCCCCGCCGACTCCTTCCTATTTTAATAAGCTTTTTGCGGCAGCGACGGGGCTTTCATGGGTAGGGGTTTCGCTGAATTTCGCTCAGAGCCACTTAGGATGCTTTTTAGTGAAAAGACGTTTCTTGACGCTGCACGTGAATGCCGCTATTACCATATCGAGGATTGCTTCATGGTGGGTAAGAAAGCTAGGCATGGGCGATGGTGCTGCCTTGCCAGGGCGCATTCTTCTATGGCTGCGTCCTGGCGCTATCACCGAACTTTCTCGCGGTCTCCCAGCAGTATTGATCAGTGGAACTAATGCCAAGACAACTACCACGGCGCTAGCCAGGGAGGCATTGGCAGGCAGCTTCCAGGTTATATCGAACGATACCGGAGCGAATATGGAGTCCGGACTAGCTTACGCGCTGACGAGGTGCGGGGGAGTGTGCAGCGGGAAGGCGCTGGGCATTTTTGAGGTCGACGAGGCGTATCTTCCCTTGATCGGGAGGCAACTCGAAACGAAAATTGTTGCGCTTTTAAATCTCTCCAGGGATCAGCTGGATCGTGTATCTGAGACTCGGTTGACGTCGGCGAAGTGGAGGGCCTACTTCCAGGCGAACAAAGACGTGAAAGTCGTGGCGAACTGTGACGATCCTCTTGTGGTCTATGCCGCGAACGGAGCCTCAAATATTTTGTGGATTTCCGCCGGAATAAACTTTTTTCAAGATGCGCGCTCTTGTCCGGAGTGCGGGGGGGAGATCCACTTCACGACCTCGGATTGGCGCTGCATCTGCGGGTTTGAGAGACCGCTTCCCGATATTGAGGTGTTTGAAAACGAGGTTGAAGCAGATGGAAGGCGCATCAAAGTGGACCTTGCCCTCCCAGGCCGCTGCAACGTCTCGAATGCTGCAGTCGCTTTGGGGATCTGCCAAGTTCTTGGAGTGGATCTTGCATCCGCAGTTCGCCGAATGTCGTACGTATCAGAGGTGGCAGGCCGGTACCGGCGATTATCTGTAGATGGCCGCACGGTTAGGATGCTTCTGTCAAAGAACCCTGCGGGCTGGCTCGAAGTATTGGACATTGTTCGCGATGATCGCTCTGTAGTGGTTGCGATCAATGCACAGGTGGCAGATGGCCGGGATCCGTCATGGCTTTGGGATGTGCCCTTTGAGTTTTTGCAAGGTAAAGAGGTGGTAGCTTCTGGAGAGCGCGCCTTTGACTTATCCGTGCGTCTTCATTATGCCGGTGTCGAGCATTCGGTTATCAAGGATCCTATCGATGCTGTGAAATCCTGCGTTAGTTCCGAGCTGTCCTTTGTGGGCAACTACACGAGTTTTCAGGAGCTGAGAAAGAGAATCGATAGCTCACAGAATCCTAGATTAGCTAGATTGCACAGGCTGGGAGACCGGATATCGTTATGACCGAAAAGATCAAGGTTGTCTCCGTGCTGCCTGACCTCCTTGGCACATATGGTGACTCGGGCAACGCGATTGTCGCCAGTAGGCGCTTAGCTCTGCGTGGATACGAACCGGAGCTCGTTACGGCAGTGCTAGGGGAAGCGGTGCCCGCTGACGGAGATTTCTACTTAATTGGCGGGGGAGAAGATGGCCCCCAAGCCAAGGCTGCGCAGCTGCTCAATGCCGATGCCGCCCTTGAAGCTGCATTAGATAGGGGGGCTGCATTGCTTGCTGTATGCGCGGGATTCCAGATTCTTGGAGAGTCGTTCATCGGTCCCGACATGAATCCTACAACTGGGATAGGGGTGTTTGCGTGCAAGACCCACAGGTTTGATGGGCCCAGAAGTGTCGGGGAACTCGTGACGGCACCGACACCGGGGATCGACGGAGTTCCCGAATTGACCGGTTACGAGAATCACCAAGGGGTAACAGAGCTGCTCGAAGGGACGATACCTCTTGGAATGGTGCTTGTGGGCAAAGGTAACAATTGTGGCAAGCGGATCGACGGGGCCGTTTCAGGCAAAGCAATAGGCACCTACATGCATGGCCCTGTGCTGGCGCGCAACCCTGCGCTTTGCGACTATTTTTTGTCTCTCGTGGTCGGGAAACTTGAGCCTCTTGAAGATGTCCGACTTGAGCGTGCGCACGCCAAGCTTTATGAGGAACGAATCAAAGAGGCATACAAACTTAGGTGACAAAGCAGCATTTGGGCTTGCGGGGCTGCGAAATCATTCGAAAATAGGGTGATTTCTCGACTACTTTTTGTTGCTTGCCCCTGACCAACCAATCGGAGCATGGGACTTTTTCCGAAAATTTCGTTCATGCGCCTGGACAACCATATGCCAGGCGCATGAACGATTCTTAGGTCGAGCGGTGGTTACCTTCCCTGCGAGGCTCGAATTACATTAAGGGCACCGCCTGCTCTGAACCAGCCAATGTGTTCTTCAGACATAGTGTGTATTGCTTCGAAGGGTTCCTTGGACCCATCTTCGTGGTTGATCACGCACACCACGGGCTTGTCTGGAGATAAGTTGTTCAGCCCAGTAACTGAAATTGTGTCGCGCTCACCAATTTTGTCATAGGTGCCGGAGACAGAAAATGTGAGAGGCAGGATTCCCTGTTTTTTGAGGTTTGTCTCATGGATGCGAGCAAAAGATCGGGCGAATATGACTTTTGCGTTCTGGAACCGCGGCTCCATTGCGGCATGTTCTCTCGAAGAACCCTCACCGTAGTTTTGATCACCAATTGCTGCCCATGCAACACCTGCTTCACGATAGTGCCGGGCGATGTCGGGAAAGCTTTCGACCGCCCTATGTACCGTGCAGTAGCCGTGACCGACCGGGTAGTCCTTTCCATCGCTTTGCACAAAAGCGTTGACCGCACCGAGAAAGAGGTTCTGCGATATGTTCTCCAAGTGTCCTCTATAGGTGAGCCAGGGTCCCGCTGCACTGATATGGTCGGTAGTGCATTTTCCCTTCGCCTTCATCAGCACCACGAGATTTTCGAAATCGCGGCCGTCCCAGGCCGGGAACGGCTGAAGAAGTTGCAGCCTATCTGAGGCGGGATCTACGCTAACCACTATCGACGAACCGTCGTCGGGCGGGGCTAGAAATCCCGACTCTCCGGATTCGAAACCCCTGGAGGGCAGTTCCTCGCCAACAGGTGCATCTAATTTGAATCCATCGATTGTGTCCGTTAGCGGGTTGAAGTCGAGAGTTCCAGCAAGAGCGTACGCGACAACGGTCTCTGGAGAGGCTATAAAGGAAAGTGTCCCCGGGTTTCCGTCATTTCTTTTCGGGAAGTTGCGGTTATAGGAGTTGAGAATTGAGTTTGGCTCGCCTTGCGCAATGTCATTCCTGTTCCACTGACCTATGCAAGGCCCGCACGCGTTTGCAAGAACGGTCGCTCCAATCGCCTCCAAGTCCGAAAGAAGGCCGTCACGCTCAATCGTCGCCCGCACCCTCTCGCTTCCAGGTGTTACAAGAAGGGGAGACTTTACATGGAGTCCTTGCGCCTTGGCCTGTCGGGCAATATTTGCCGCTCGTGATATGTCTTGATAAGAGGAGTTGGTGCACGATCCCACCAGTGTTGCCGATAGCTTCAAGGGCCATGAGTTCGCTTTGGACTCGTCGGCAATCGCCGATACCGGCCTGGCAAGGTCGGGGGTATGGGGACCCACTATGTGCGGTTCGAGCGTGTCAAGATTGATCTCAATTACCTGGTCGAAGTATCTCTGTGGATTTTCCAAAACATCCTGGTCGGCGTTGAGATGGTCGATGTGGCTATTTGCAAGTTCGGCAAGATCCGCTCGACCGGTGGCCTTAAGATATTCGCTGGAGTGATGGTCATAGGGGAAGATGGAGCATGTCGCGCCAATTTCGGCTCCCATGTTGCAGATCGTTGCCTTGCCTGTGGCAGCTATGGTTTGGGTGCCGGGACCGAAGTATTCGATGATGGCGCCGGTTCCACCGCTGACAGTGAGGATCTGCGCGACCTTTAGAATAATGTCCTTTGCCGATGTCCATCCTGACATTGTTCCGGTGAGCTTTATGCCGATTACCTTTGGATAACGTAGCCCGAATGTCGAGCCGACCATCACGTCAACGGCGTCAGCGCCTCCAACGCCTATCGCAACCATGGACATGCCTCCGGCGTTGGGCGTGTGCGAATCGGTACCTATCATCATTCCGCCTGGAAAGGCGTACTGCTCGATAACCACCTGGTGGATTATCCCGGAGCCGGGCTTCCAGAAGCCGATTCCGTACTTTGCCGATACAGACCTCAGAAAATCGTAGACCTCTTTGTTGATGTTCTCTGCTGCAGCGAGATCTTGAGCCGCTCCAACTTCAGCCTGGATGAGGTGGTCACAATGAACCGTGGTTGGAACCATCACTGAGGGTAAGCCTGCTGTCATGAACTGCAGAAGGGCCATCTGGGCTGTGGCGTCCTGCATTGCCACTCGGTCGGGATAAAACTCTGCGTAGCTCTTACCCCTGTCGATTTGCTGGCCGTTTGGATCTGCCAAATGGTTGAACAGGATCTTTTCCGTGAGCGTAAGACCGCGCCCCAACCTTTGCCTTCCGAGCGACACTCTTTCGTCGAGACGGGAGTACACGCTTTCGACAAGATCTCGGGGAGTCCCCGCTGTAACCTTTGCCACAATGCTCTCCTTGATTTGGACTTGATATAATACAAGTATAAGACAGGTCGGCCCTAGATACCTAAACATAGCAAGCGAACTTCGATCCAAGATTCTAGACGGTACTCTTGGCGCCAATCAGGTGCTGCCTAGCGAGGCGGTGCTCTCATCAGTCTACGAAGTTTCTCGGATAACCGTACGTAAAGCTCTCGAGGTTTTACGCGAAGAAGGGCATGTGGACTCTAGACAGGGCTTTGGGTGGCTAGTCGTTTCACCTCCATTGAGGCAGCGTCTAGGGCGTTTTTCTACTATTGAGGAGCAACTGGCCGAAATGGGAGTCCATCCGAGACGGAAGGTTTTGGACTCCGAAGTCTGCGAATCTTCGGCTGAGATAGCCCAAGTTCTTGGCCAGAAGGAAATACTGCGTGTGCGCAGGGTAAATCTGGCCGACGAGCTTCCTTTTGCCCGTGTAACAGTGTGGATTCCATCTTCTCTGGCCAAGCATTTTTCTTTGAGCGATTACGAGGAGAGTTCGTTTTACGATCTATTGACCGACCGAAAGTTACTAAAGAAGCCGCTTTCGAAAGCCATGCAGACCATAAGTGCGATTGCCATTTCAGAAGAGGATGCGAAGCTCTTCAGCGTTCCCGTGGGGTCTCCTGCGCTTAGGTGTTTGAGAACGACCTTTGACTCGGCTGGAGATCCAGTTCTTTTCTCGGAATATGTGTTTCCCGGGCATTTGACCGAATTTGTCATCGAACTGGCTGGAGAAGTTACTTCAATCGCACCTTCTGGACTACGTCTGGTCGACTAGCGGAAGTCTTTTTAACTTCTTTCGGCCAACTAAGAAATTTCGACGATCCGAAAACATGGCGCGTTGCAATGCGCAACAGGGCCTTTTTAGTTGTTTCGAGGTGTGCTGTTTGCTGATTACATGAACATGCCGCGAGAAATTGCGACCATGAAGGCGTGTATGGCCGAGATTGAAAACGTCGCTGAATACAAGCGTGGCCCAGCTATTTTCCAGCTTGAGGCGGGAGTCATGTAGAGATGACGTGTGGGTCGAGAAAGCGCGCACAAAAAGTGCGATACGAGAGCGTCGCTGGAATTTTGCGCCTGCATTCGATGCAAATGCTTCAACGATGCTCTGCAGATTTTCTCCGAGCCTCAGCGCGATGACGCGATCGTCATACTGGAGACGACAAGTGGGAGCGTTTGCGGCCGCACCAGCTCGGCGTTTCAGTCGAATCCTGGCAATTGTCCTAATGTACAAATACGGTGCGATCTATCCTTTGCGATGGGCAGCTAGATGTTGTTTGGCCTCGTTCACCTTGCGTCTACCAGGTTTAAAGTTAGAGAAGACTGGCCCTCAAGCGGTGACAAATGTCCAACGAGCAGCGCACGAACGTCCGGAAGAGGCATGCTGTGATCCAGAGAGGGCGATTCTCGCTGAAGACGAGCTAATGCTCGACCCGGGGCGACCGCTTGACAAAAGGTCTGGACACTCCAAGTTGTTACTACATAAGTGATGGAGAATAACGGAACTCGAAACAACAGGAGCACCAACGGCTTTTTGGATTGGAAGAAAGGAGTAGAGCATGCATTTTTCACGAAGAGCTAGAGGACGCGTGAAACAGGGGCATGTTCTCCTAGATCTGGAACCTTAAGTTCACGGAAAATTCTGTTGTACTGGTATGGAGCGAAATTGCACTCTGCACGTTATCTCGAAAGGCGCTCGATGTTCATGATGTATAAGTGGTGCATTTCATGCCAGATTTTCTGGGGTCGATCCCCAGAAACACCTATGGACATAGGGATGATCGCAAGTTGCGCACAGCTGGCTCGTCACCAGTCTTTCTCAGCTACAGGAAACCCTCCGCTCCTCGGTCGATGATCCCAAGTTGCGCATAGCTGGCTCGTCGCCAGGGTTGATCCAGAGAAAAACGAACTTGTCGATCACCTCAGCACGACGACATTTCGCCGGGCCATACTGGGCTTTAGGAGAAA
>DAHVOF010000276.1 GCA_027318945.1 Actinomycetota bacterium
CGTTCCCCTCGTATAAACCTTTCTACCATCCACTTTTACGAGAACGCCCTCAAATTGCAGATCACATTTGAGCGGGGTGGGCTTGCGATAGTTGATGTTGAGGTTTGCGGTCATCCCAGGTTTACCGCTTAGCGACTGCGCGCGACCCAAAAGCTCGTCGAAAGAGGCAGCAAGGTATCCTCCGTGAACACATCCAGGAGGTCCTTCGTAGGCTGACCCAAAGTTCGCCCTTCCGATTATCTTCTTTTCGCCATCGCTCTCCAAATCAGGAATTTCAAACCTAAGCGGCGGTGCGATCGGATTTGCAACACCCGATATTGGGGAATGATCAAAAAAGCCGCCTGGAGACCCCGCGTTGGCCGCCTCAGAAAATCCTTCGTACGTACGGCCCATCGGATACCTTTCGAGGAGGGACGCCACGCTTTCCAATTGAGATGCGATGCTGTCAAGCTCCTCGTTTGTCGCGGTAGTGGCCACAAGCCTGTCTATCACCCGCCGCGTTGCGTTTCCGACTCTGGCAAAGGCGACACGCCGCGGGTTATGTCTGTCAAGCTGAAACTCCTTGAACCGTGCAGCCCAGAGCCCTCTCGCCAACATCTCATTTTCAATTTCGCCGCGTTGCGACATCCTCGCCTCCTGGCATGAGTTAATTTGCTAAATCGATATTTCAATCACTACTGGAGCATGATCAGACGGCTTTTCACCCTTGCGCGCGTTCCTGTCCACTAGAACCCAGTCAAGACAGGACTCGATAGGCTTTGAAACCAATAGGTAGTCGATCCGCATACCCTGTCTCTTGTGGAAGGCGCCCCCGCGGTGATCCCACCACGTAAAAATTCCGTCCTGATCATAGAAATGCCTGAGAGAATCAACCAGACCCCAATCGAGAAGCTCTTGAAGCGCCTGCCGTTCAGCCTCGGAAACATGCGTACTCCCAATAAAAGCCTGCGGCGACCAAACGTCAATATCCCCCGGAGCTATGTTGAAGTCACCAGCGATTATCACTTTGTCAGTGGGCTTGTAAAGCCTCTCCAAATGGTCCTTGAGCGAGCCCAACCATCCCAGCTTGTACCTATAGTGATCACTGTCAAGGCTTCTGCCATTCGGCACGTAAACGGACGCTATTCCAACCCCGTTGCATTCTGCAGTTATTGCGCGTGCCTCCTCGAACTCGGGTCCTTTATTTTCAATCCCAATGACGGAATCTTTCAGCCCCACCCTAGATATAATCGCGACGCCGTTCCATTGCCCCTGACCGAAATGAACGGATTCGTAGCCAAGCATCTCAAGCTCAAGATGCGGAAACACTTCTTGTTTCATCTTCGTCTCCTGAATGCATACGACATCAGGCTGGACCTCTTTGAGCCAGGCCACAAAACGAGGCATTCTCGCATTCAGTGAGTTCACGTTCCAGGTTGCCACCCTCATAACTTTTCGTCCTCGAAATCCTTCGTCAACCAGGAAATCACAGATCCAGGCCAGCGTTCCTTTCCGGACCTACCACCCAAATTCAACCTCTTTACAAATCGAAATGGCAGCGAGGGCAACGCAGGCAGGAGGCGCAAGAAGCTTCCAAAGGGGAAAACATCAAGGACTAAATACCTATTCAGACATACCAGACTCCGGATCACTCAGCACCTCCAATCCGGCGAATTGGACGAAACGAACGATAACAGCGACCGTGCATTTCAGCTCCACAGCCTAATCGTCCACTGACCCGAACTGATTTGCGCCGACGCTGGGTCGGCTTCGAGACAGACGTTCCGTCGACACGCCGAAAGCTTAGATACACGTTGCCGAACCAACCGGTATCGCAGCTAATGATTCTCGGACGGCTGAACGGCATCTACGGGCAGCGTCAGTGCTCTGTATAGAAGATCCTGCAGCTCAAGTGCATGCATTGCAGCCGATCCCGTGGCAGGGGAACCAGCAGGTATCCTCGATACGTGACGTAGGGTGAAGTCACTTCTCAAAAGAGCGTGCAACTGGCTGTGACAGAAATTCCAGGCACCCATGTTTTCGGGCTCTTCCTGCAGCCAAACAACCTCGCGCACGCTTACGTACTTTGCAAAGACACTTGTAAGTGCATCGATGGGCCAGGGGTAAAGCTGCTCGACCCGAACCACTGCCGATATTTCACCTTCTTCGTTGCCTTCTACGATCGAGTCTCGCTTTGACAAGGCATCAAATGCAATCTTGCCGGAGCAAAGAATTAATCTCCTGACATCCTTCGCATCGATCGACTTACCTCCACCTGTCACAAGTGAATCATCTATAACCTCGTGAAATGAGCCACTCAGAAGCTGCTCGACGCTTGAACGTGATTGCCGCGCCCGCAGAAGCGATTTCGGCGTGAATAGAATTAATGGCCGCGGGTGGCTTCGACGCACTTGCGCGCGCAGCAGATGGAACATCTGAGCCGACGTTGTGGGATTTGCGACCGCGATATTAGAGCCCGCACACAACTGCAAGAATCTCTCTATCCTTCCAGATGAATGCTCCGGTCCCTGCCCTTCATAACCGTGGGGAAGAAATAGGACAAGTCCAGAAGACTGATCCCATTTATCTTCAGCGGCCACAAGGAATTGGTCGATGATTATCTGAGCACCATTGAAAAAGTCTCCGAACTGGGCCTCCCAGCAGACGAGCGAATCTTTACGTACGACGGAGTAACCATACTCGAATCCCAAAGCAGCGTATTCGGATAGAAGCGAGTCGTATATCGTGAATCGTCCGATGCGCGAGTTTATACCAGACTCGGAAGTCTCCCTTGAGAGTTCCGCAAGCGGTATAAAATCTGCGCCGGTCGTGAAGTCAATCAATGCCGCATGCCTGTGACTGAAGGTGCCCCTTCTCGAGTCTTGTCCGGCAAAGCGAACATCCACGCCTTCAAGCAAGAGAGTGCCAAATGCAAGGGCCTCGCCGAGGCTCCAGTCGATTTGACCAGATTCGAACAACGCGTTGCGGCTCTCAAGCTGTTTTGAAAGTTTGGGGTGCACCGTGAACCCCTCTGGCCAGCTATGTAAATTGGCCACCAGGCGTTGAATCGCTTCCCTGGAAACCGCCGTTTCCACCTTTTCAAGCGGCACATTATTCGACGGAGCAGGCGGAATAGCCGTGGGATTGGGCGCCGACTGGGAGCGCGTCTCATCGAGCGCAAGCTGAAGTCGTTCAAGAAAGTCGTCCAAAACCTTTTCAGCATCGTCCAAGGTGAGGTCACCCCGCGACACGAGTGACTGGGTGTAAAGCTTCCGAACTGAGCGCTGCGACTCGATGACCTTGTACATCTTCGGCTGGGTGTAACTCGGCTCGTCACCCTCATTGTGCCCGAACCGCCTGTAGCAAACCATGTCGACAACCACGTCTTTTTTGAACTGCTGCCGAAAATCGAACGCTAGTCTCGCGACCCTCACCACTGCCTCAGGGTCATCCCCATTTACGTGGAAAATCGGAGCCTGGATCATCTTGGCGATATCGGTGGCATATGCAGTCGAGCGGGCCTGTTCAGGATTGGTAGTGAAGCCAACCTGGTTGTTGATCACAAGGTGAACCGTACCACCCGTACGATAGCCGGGAAGCTGAGACAGATTGAGGGTCTCAGCCACGACACCCTGACCCGCAAAAGCGGCATCGCCATGAATAAGAATCGGCAAAACCGGAAAATCCAGCCGATCGCGTATCAGGTCCTGCTTCGCACGAACCATCCCCTCCACAACAGGGTCTACGGCCTCAAGGTGAGAGGGGTTAGATGCAAGACTGACCGCAATTTCGTTTCCAGACCGAGCCACAAATCGTCCCGCCGCGCCCTTGTGGTATTTGACATCCCCAGAACCCTGCACTGTGCTCGGATCAAGATTCCCCTCGAATTCCTTGAAGATCTGACCGTATGACTTCCCGACTATGTTAGCGAGAACATTCAGCCGACCGCGGTGGGCCATTCCAACGACAGACTCGACGAATCCGGCATCTGCGGCCTTCTGCAAAAGCTCATCCACAAACGGGACCGCTGATTCAGCACCCTCCAGGCCAAAGCGCTTTTGTCCGATAT
>DAHVOF010000012.1 GCA_027318945.1 Actinomycetota bacterium
ATTCTATTACTGGCTACATTATATGAGTAAACCTAGCCATCATGGCTGGTACACATGGATACCCAGTGATTTTGGCAGGGTAAGTTGAGATTAGCCGTTGACTCCATCCGCCAGTGCGACGAGTTCGGGGTTGTTGTCGCCGGATTCGGCAGGGTTGCCATGGAACATGTAGATGTGATCATGCCTCTTGGCAAGAAGGACAAAAACAAGCCCGAGAACAAGCAGCGTTCCGATGACGTAGTCAACTGACGAACCGATAGCCCTAGGTCCAAAGACGAAAAACCCAGCCATAAAGCTCAGGAAGGCGAAAGCCGAAAAAATAGAGCCTCCTAGCAGGAACTTGTGTCCATGAGAATGGTCGCCGTCCTTTGAACCGTGAATCCGAAAGAGAAACACTATCGCCGTCACGGAATCAAGAAAGAACTCGGCGACAAGAAAGAACCCCGCGGTAGAGAGCACCAGGCCGAAAAACGCAGAGAGCGAGGAGAACAATACCTGTCCGAGCGTAACGGCAAATGCAGCAGAAAGTGTCGCAACAGTTGCAATCCCTGGGACCCCACGCTTGGTTATCTTAGCCAACGATTTGAATACAAGCCCTTCTCGCCCCATGGCGTGGAGGGCACGTATGAGAATGAAAGAGGTGAGCCAGAGTCCGCCGGCGGTTGAAGCCAGCACCGGCACAAGCATCAAATTTGAAGCGTGCGGCAATAGACGCTGAGCCCACACTGACATAGGGTTTGGAGCGCCGGAAAGAAGGCTCAGGGGAGTCTCGCCAAACATCAGCGGGTAGATCAAAGCGTAAAACGCAAGAGCCATCAGCGCGCCTATGATTCCACCTAACCCAGGATCCCCTTTCGGATTTACCGACTCCTCTGAGGCGTAGCTATCGATCTCCCACCCGTCGAGTATCGTCGCAGCAACGACCGCAGCTATGATCATCCCCCCGATAGGAGGCTTGCCGAAGTGCATAGGCACCGCGATCGCATGCCATCTGAAGATGGCGATCACGGCAATCGCAATTACTGACAGCATTTCGACGCCAAGAAAGACCTGTGTCAGCTTCGCAGTGGGCTTCGATCCCCGCAGCAAAGGGATGAGAGCGAAGCCCGACCAGAACATGGCAGCAACGACCTCTGCAAAAGTCGAGGGGTGATATGAGGGAAATAGCAGGTTGAGGGTGTAGTTAGCAGCAGGAACAATTATCGGAGGAATCGACGAAAAATAGGCAAGAATCAAGATCCACGCCTGAAACCGTGAAGCCTTGATGCCGAGCACCCTTGCAGACCAGTGATAAGACGCCCCAGCATGAGGAAAGTGTTTGTTCAGCAACCTGAAGATGAACGAGGAAAGAATAAACGGAATCGCTATCAGGCCTATTGAAGGGATGGTCCAAAGTCCCGCATTTGCCGCCATCACGCCACCAGTAGCTGCGATAGAAAAGAGTGGCCCCACACTTGAGACCGAAAGAGCTATCAAATCCGCCATCTTTAAATTCTGTTTCAGCGCATTTGGCTCTTGCTTCCGAATCGATTCCGCCACCAAGTCGTACTCACCCTTGAGCTATCTCCACATACATCCCCTAATTGCGACCAAGTCGCAATAATATTATACGCGTTACCAACCGGTGAAAGGCGCCAAGAAGCATGTAATGCGTCTCCAAAGGGGCTTTGCCGATCTATGGCAGCCGCAGGTCCCCGGGGTGTCGGTGAGGCACCTGCGAAACCGGGATAGTGCCCAACCGTCCCGCCTGGTAGTCCTCCAGAGCCTTCACGATCTCTTCCTCGGTGTTCATAACGAATGGACCGTAGTGCACAACTCTCTCACGAATAGGATGTCCACCCAGGAAAAGAATCTCCAAACTCGGCGAGTTCGAGTCCTGCTTCGCTGCAGAAGAGACTGAAAGCCAATCTCCTTGGCCAAAAACAGCCAGCTGACCACTCTGAATCGGGCGATGCTGCGATCCAGCAGTCCCTTTGCCAGATAAAACATACGCAAGCGCGTTGAAACTGGGACTCCAGGGAAGCTCGAGAGTTGCCCCTGGGCTCAACGTCGCGTGGATAAGTGTTATCGGCGTAAAAGTCGAGCCGGGACCTGAGTAACCCGCCATCTCCCCGGCGATCACGCGCAAAAGAGCGCCACCGTCCTGCGAAGCCAAAAGAATCGCCTCACCTGCTCGAATATCCTGATACGCAGGTGGGTTGAACTTGTTTGCCGCGGGCAGATTCACCCAAAGCTGAATGCCGTGAAACAGCCCTCCGGCAAGAACCAGGAACTCTGGTGGAGCTTCGATATGGAGTATTCCAGCTCCAGCTGTCATCCATTGCGTATCGCCATTGGTGATCGTCCCGCCGCCGCCATTTGAATCCTGGTGCACAAACGTGCCATCAATTATGTAGGTCACAGTCTCGAAGCCCCTATGCGGGTGCCACGGCGTGCCCTTTGCCTCGCCCGGAGAGTATTCCACTTCGCCCATTTGATCCATATGTACAAACGGATCAAGTTCCGTCATCGACACTCCTGCAAATGCTCGTCTTACGGGGAAACCTTCCCCTTCAAATCCGCTCGGTGCCGTTGTCAACGATTTAACGGCCCTCTCCTTCAAGCCCTCCGTGTAAATCCGAGGTACGCGCGGAAGCACGAGAATATTTTCTACAGTCACGGCTGGCATGAATTTCTCCTATCCCTCTCCGAGGGGAGCAATGAACTTTCCTAATGTCAACACCGCCCGCCCGCGAGCTATTCCTACGCAGAACTACCAGGAAATCTAAGTTGCCAACGAAGTCCCGACGGTACAGACGTCAGCTTTGCGGCGATGATCAAATGTCGCCGATCAGCTCCAGCAACCTCCGTGCCGGTGCGGGAAGAGAGCTTCCCCTATTCCAGATGGCGCGAATAGACCGGCCCAGTGAGATACCTCTTACCGTAACTTCAACTAGCTTGCCGCTTTCCACCTCTGCCTTGGTTATGATCCTTGCCAGGATTCCAGGTCCGGCGCCAGATGCCACCATAGCTTTTATGGCAGTGTTGGAACCGAGTGAAACCATGGCAGTGGACGAAAACCCCTGAACTTCCAGCGCCTTGTCCAAGACCTCCCTGGCACCGGAACCCACCTCTCTTAAAATCAACGGCGTCGCGGCGAGTTCCCTCGCGGTCACGATCTTCTTTCTATGAGCCCACGGATGGGAAGGCGAAACCACTACCACAAGATCATCGGCAGCCACGACGGTATGACGAAACTCATGGGGAATGC
>DAHVOF010000015.1 GCA_027318945.1 Actinomycetota bacterium
CCCAAACGACAGGCCCCTTACCTATTAGTTTTCCTCCGACATAAAGTGTGCGAGTGAGATGGTCGCTTCGCGAGCGTCGCCAGTCATGCCAAGTCGAACCCGAATCTTCATCCTCTCGAGCATTGCAAGCATCGCCGGCCCCATGTGTCCCGCGACCACTGCTTCGACGGAGTTTTCATTGAGGAATCGTGCGACAAGAGCATGGTGTCTGGCCTCGGTCGAAGCTTCGTGATGCTCTCCCCAGCCAACCTCCATTTCCTTCCAGCTCTTGATCTCTGCGTTCTCGACATCTGCAAGTGCAAGCCGATCGGCCCGACCCCAACGCGGGTCGACCGATCCTTCACGAGTCACCGGGACACATACTCGCATACAAATCACCTCCGCTACCGCTCCCACGAGCCCGAATGGTTCCCAAAGGCTCGACAGGTAGTGACCAACAACTACCAGCTGAGCTCAACGCGCAGCGCCGGCCTGATAACGGGCCGAACGCGTCGCGCGAACTCCTCTTATAAGGAATCCTAATTCTGACCTTCATCTAATCCAAAGTCCATGCCGGTTAAAGACGTTCTCGAGTGGAGAGGCACTAAATGAGCCAGAGACCTTCCGAGATCCGCGTGAACGCCAGAGCCGACGGGCGCTGGCGGTAAAAGACAATGCGCTTGACATGACACTGATTAGTGGCATAATCTTATTTGGCCACCACTTGGTGGCATTTTCAAGCGGAGTCGTTTGGGCATTGCAAAGCCAAATACGGGAAAGAGACGTATACGGAGCGATCGCAGATCCAACTCGGAGAGAGCTGATCCGATTGCTTTCTGATGCGGACGAGATCTCCCTTCACATCCTTACGAGCTATTTCCCGATGGGGCGGACCGGCGTGTCAAAGCACTTGGCAGTGCTGAAGGAAGCAGAACTCGTGATCGATCGCAGGGTCGGCAGAGAGACAAGATACAAGCTGAATCCGGCACCGCTGAACCAGGTTCATAACTGGCTGTCTCACTATGAGAAGCTCTGGCAGGAAAAGGTCACAATGCTTAGCCGCATGCTTGAGGAGGAAGCACAAATGGATAAAGTCATCTCACTGGATTTTCAGTTCCCGGGTTCCATAGATCGAGTCTGGAGTTCGCTCACGAATTCCGCGACCCTAGCAAAATGGATCTACCCAAATGACTTCAAGGCGGCAGTCGGCCACCGATTCCAATTCCGAGCAGAACCGTCGCAGTGGTGGGACGGGGTCATAAACGGCGAAGTGCTCGAGGTCGACGAGCCCCGGTTGCTCCGCTATACGTGGATCAGTGGTGGAGAGAACACCACCGTGACATGGACACTCAATCAGTCCGACGACGGAGTTACACACCTCCATTTAGAGCATGCCGGCTTCCAGCAAGACCAATCGTTCCAGGGCGCTTCCTTCGGCTGGCCCAGAATGTGCACCGAACTGCAAAGCATCCTTACAAATGCAGGCTGAGCAGGTACGGAACTTCAGATTTACTACCGATGCTGGGGCCGAAGGATCATGTGTTCATCTGATCGAGCCAACCCGGAACCTCACTTATCCCAGACAGAACAGCGTCAGGCATGAATGAAGCCGGGACGCGCTTCAAGGCTTCGGCCGATGTCACACCGGATAGAAGAAGTACCGTAGCCGCACCAAGCGCGTGGCCGAATCTGACATCCTGAGCTGGCTGATCTCCGATAACGGCTAGTGATGAGGCTGGCAGCCCCAACCTCTCTTGAACCGCCGCCACCATCGTGGAAGAAGGTTTACCCAATACAATCGGTCGGCGCCGCGCAGTATATGCAACCGCAAGTGCTATCGAACCTGGTCCTGGTATGATCCTGTCCTTCATCGGCTCGCCGCGATCCAGATTTGTCACGTAAAATACAGCTCCCCGCCGCACCGCCTCCGCCGCTGCCGAAAGCCTCGTCTGATTGACCTCGTAATCCGTTGCCACCAAAACCACCTCGGCCTGCTCGCCAAGTCGGTCCTGCAAGACTTTCAAACCGC
Organism: Actinomycetota bacterium; assembly: GCA_027318945.1. GTDB lineage: Bacteria > Actinomycetota > Acidimicrobiia > Acidimicrobiales > Acidimicrobiaceae > SCQM01. The sequence goes on from DAHVOF010000015.1 coordinate 2,009, forward strand.
GTCGCGCCATTCTGTTACGAAGAGAGTCGCTTCCCACGACATAAACGTCCGAGCCAGGATGCCTTTCCGCGATCACATTCACCGAGACCGTGCCTGCAGATACAATCTCGGCGGGCGGTACGTTCAAACCTACAGCAGCAAGGCGTTCGCTTAGCTTTCGTTCTGAATACTGGTTCTGCTGGGTGCAAAAAACCAGCTTGTAACCCTTGCTGCGCAACAGCTCCAAAGTTTCTGGCGCCCCATCCAAGACCTTGTCCTCCAGCACTATCGTGCCATCGACGTCAAATACGATCCCTTGGATGGTCATGAAGTATCCTCCCACAGCTGCAGCTTAACTCCTATATTCTTCTGCGCTAAGTTTTCAATTCTCTAGAACAGGTTGCAAATCCAGAGCCAGGCACGCGCAACGCTACGAACCAGAAACAAAACGGCCGAATCCTAAGAACCTGTGGATCTCAGCCAACCCTGATATTTACACCGCGCCAAGCTCTGAGCTCTTGACCATCGACTGTGCACCGCGTGCGGACAACTAAGCCAGATTGACACGGCTGCCCAAGTGGCACTGACGCCTTGGACAGCCGCATCCAGTTCAGACCCTATAATATCAGTCCTGGTCGAAGCCTTTTGACCAGAACGATCCCCACTAGCCGTTGGGCGGCGCCGGTGGCTCGAGAGGCCACCTGCCCCATACCGCATAGTGGAGAATTATCACGGCGGCAATGTAGTTCAGGC
>DAHVOF010000055.1 GCA_027318945.1 Actinomycetota bacterium
AAAGCCGACCGCCGCCAAAACGCCGGCAATTTTCTTATCTGAGACCATCACATCATTGGGCCATTTAAGCTTGCATGGTATTGCAAATTTCGATTCCAGAACTTTGAGGACGGCCAGCGACAAAGCAGAGGTGATCAAGTAGAAGAATTGTGCGGAGAATGTCGGACGCAGGAGTACTGACATTAAAACAGAACTGCCGGGAGAAGCGATCCAGTGCCTATCCAGCCGGCCGCGGCCGGCTGCCTGATAATCCGCCAGCACGGCTCGACCCTCCGGCACATCCTGCTTAGCCAGATCGGAGACAACCCGGTTAGTTGAATCTACCTCCGCCATGTGGTACAGATTCCAGGAAATGTCGGGCCTGGTTGGAATCGGAATTTTTATTTCGGTCATAATTCTATAACCTTAGACATATGCGACGTGGAGGGAAAGAGAGGACAGATGTTTAGAAAGCTGTTAGTCGCAAATCGCGGCGAAATAGCGGTTCGTGTCATCCGTACAGCGCGCGAGATGGGCATTCAGACTGTCGCGGTCTACTCTGAACTGGACCGCGATGCCATGCATGTGCGACTTGCGGACGAGGCGTACGCTTTGGGTGGGCAGACCGTTGCGGAAAGCTATTTGAATACACCTGCCATTCTCGACATAATTGCAAAAGCAGAAGTGGACGCACTCCACCCTGGATATGGGTTCTTTTCCGAGAACACCGACTTTGCGCGTGCCGTTACCTCCGCGGGAGTCACATTCATTGGTCCCCCACCAGAAGCAATCGAAATCATGGGAGACAAGATAAGTTCGCGCATAGCCGCAGAAAAGGCTGGGGTAGCTGGCGTGCCGGGAACGGTCGAAGTCATAAAGGATGCATCTGAAGTCGTATCATTCGGCAACCATCATGGATGGCCTGTTGCAATAAAGGCGGCATATGGAGGAGGAGGCCGTGGAATGCGCGTCGTCCACAATCCGGAGTCTGCGGTGGAGGCGCTGGAATCAGCTCAGCGAGAGGCGGAAAAATCTTTCGGGCGATCAGAAAGCTACCTGGAAAGGTATTTGACATGGCCGCGACACATCGAGATGCAGGTCTTTGCAGACAAATTTGGCAACGCAGTCTGGCTCGGCGAGAGGGACTGCTCAAGCCAAAGACGGCACCAGAAACTTATCGAGGAGTCGCCCGCGCCGCTTTTCGCAAACGACATCAGACAAGCCATGGGAGAAGCGGCCGTAAAAGTCGCGAAAGCTTGCGGGTACGTCAATGCCGGCACAGTTGAATTTCTTTACCAGGACGGCGACTTCTACTTCTTGGAGATGAATACGCGGCTTCAGGTTGAACATCCTGTCACAGAATTTGTGACGGGCCTTGATTTGGTCGAGCTTCAGATCAAAATCGCCGCGGGCGATCCCCTGCCTTTCAGCCAAGAGGAGATCAACAGGTCCGGCCATTCGATCGAGGTCCGGATCAACGCGGAGAATCCAGACCGGGGTAAGTTCCTCCCCTCGCCCGGCACCATCTCCAAATTTCTAAAACCGGATGGATTTGGAGTTAGGTTGGATGCAGGATACGAATCCGGCGATTCCGTGTCCCAGTTTTACGACAACTTGATCGCAAAACTGATCGTGTGGGCGCCTGATCGCGCGAAAGCGATCTCGAAGATGCTCAGGGCGCTTGATGAGACCGTCATTGATGGAGTGCACACGACTATCCCTGCTCTGCGCCACATCCTTTCCCATGAAGAATTCAAGTCCGGCCATCATTCGACCAAATGGGTGGAAGAGAAGTCAGGACTTGAAAACCTCGTTACCGGGCAGCTCGTGTTGGAAGGAGGCCAGGACGGCGACAAGGTCTTGCGCGAAGTCGATGCCGAAGTCGATGGCAGGAGATACCAGATCAAACTTTGGCTACCTGAAAAGGACTTGGCCGATCCACCTTCGAAGTCATCTTCGTCAGGAAACGGCAAGAGGCCGAAGATCAAGATTCATCATCCCATTGGCGGCGGGTCGGGAACAATAGCTGTCCCCATGCAAGGAACAATCGTCAAAGTCCTTGTCGAGGTGGGCCAATCAGTCGAGGCTGGCCAGACTATCTGTGTGCTGGAGGCCATGAAAATGGAAAATGCCATCAACACGGAGAAAACTGGAACAGTCAAAGAGATCAGGGTGAAGCCGGGAGATTCAGTTGGAGGCGGGGACATCGTAGCCATTGTCGAATGACTCGGTCGAAAGCGTCGACCAGCTTGCCCTTCAAATTGAGCTAACTTGTATTCAGGATAACCAGGCTGGCGGATAGGAGAGGTGGCAGGTATGAGTAATTCCGTCCAGAGCCTCAAAGACAAAGCATCCGAAGATGTAAAATCTGCCTCTGCACGTCTAGTGGAAATTAGCCATCAGATACACTCCGAACCCGAGCTGGGATTCCAGGAATACAAGGCCTGCGCCCTGTTGACCGAGATACTCAGCGAGTACGGATATTCATTGGCCTTGGCTCCGGGAGGCATCGAAACCGCCTTTGTAGCTTCTATCGGATCGGGTCCGCTCGTGATGTCAATATGTGCGGAATACGATGGTTTGCCCGAAATTGGTCACGCCTGCGGACACAATATTATCGCGGCTGCAGCGGTCGGAGCTGCCAAGGCATTGGCAGCAACCGTTGACAACATCGGGATCACCCTGAAGATTCTAGGCACCCCAGGAGAGGAGGGCGGTGGCGGGAAGATCGAGATGATGGACAGAGGCCTTTTTGATGGAATCCACGCCTCCATGATGGTGCATCCAGCTCCAGTTGAAGCTGACAGGATGGATTGTATCGCCGGGAAGCAGCTGGATATCCATTACAGCGGCAAAGAAGCTCATGCAGCCGGCTTTCCACAGGCAGGCATAAACTCGCAGGACGCGATGACAATTGCACAGGTTGCGATAGGACTTCTGCGGCAGCAGCTCCACCCGTCCGAAATGATCCACGGCATAGTGACCAAAGGAGGAGATGCCCCCAACGTAATTCCGGCCGACACAAGGGGCCGATGGATGATTCGCGCGGACACCCTTGCCCAGTTGAAGCTTCTTGAGCCAAAGGTAAGGGCGTGCTTCGCTGCCGGCGCCCTAGCCACCGGGGCAAAGCTTGAAATTGAAGAAGCAAGCAAAACCTACTCAGAATTCATATCGGACGAAATGCTTGCATCGTTATGGGTGAAGAATGCCCAGCAACTTGGAAGAGTATTCTCAAGCGAAACACGCGGGAGGCTCAAGGCTTCCACTGACATGGCGAACGTATCATTGAAAATCCCTTCGATCCATCCCATGCTTGGCATTGACTCCCTGCCGGCCGTAAACCATCAGGCCGAGTTTGCAGCTGCGTGCGTCACTCCCATTGCCGACCGGGCAGTACTTGACGGGGCGATCGCAATGGCGCACACCATTATCGATGCCGCCACAGACGCGACGGTACGAAAGCACCTCCTTGAACCAGCCAACAAGGTACTGAATTAGTCGGCCGCTTCTGCCAATGCCTCCGCCAATGCCGGGTGGACCAGTACAGATTCCACAATGTCGGTTACGCGGAGCCTCGCGGTAACGGCTACCGCTATTACAGAGATCAACTCCGCGGCGTGCGCCCCCACAATTGAACCCCCCAACACGACCCCCGTCGCGGGGTCCGAGAGTATTTTTACGAAGCCTCTGGCATCACCATCGATAAGGGCCCTTGGATTAGATGCGAAGGGTACCTTAGTTACGCGGATCTTCCTTCCCTGGGCAAATGCCTCCGCTTCTGCAAGCCCTACATCAGCTATCTCAGGCTCTGTAAAAATCGCTGATGCCGCTTTCTCATAGTCGAGATGACGATGTTGTCTGCCATCCAGTCCCATAACATGCTCGGCAACCTTCCTTCCCTGCATCGATGCGACTGACGCAAGTTGAAGCTTTCCAGAAAGGTCCCCAGCAGCGTAGATGTGGGGGACATTTGAAACGCAATGGTGATCTATAGGTACCTGACCCCATCGATCGACGAAAACGCCGGCATTTTCGAGCCCAAGATGTTCTGAGTTGGGAACCGAACCTATCGCCAAAAGAGCATGGGATCCATCAATGGTCCTTTGATCGTCACAGATGACCTTTACCCCATCCGCCGTTCTCTCGATTCCCACAGCTCTAGCACCTTTGTAAAGATGAACGCCCGATTCGAGAAAGTCCGCCTCTAGTGCGGCAGCCACCTCAGGATCCTTTGACGGAAGGACCTGCTGGCGCGACACTACGAGCGACACCTTTGAACCGAAGGACCGGAACATGTGAACGAACTCTACTCCGGTCACGCCAGAGCCGATGACGACTAGATGACTTGGAATCTCCTTAGGCGGATATGAGTGCCGCGTGGTCAGCACTCGTTCGCCATCCACGAACGCCCATTCGGGTACGCGGGGGCGAGAACCCGTAGCCACAAGGATCGCGTCCGCGGCGATCACTTCCTCCGTACCGTCGAGAAAGGTTGCCACCACCTCGTGCTTACTGGCAATCCTCCCCGTGCCCTTGATCACCCTGACACCCTGGGAACCCAATAGCTGGTCGTAGGATTTGGCTAGCTTGTCCGTGATCGATTTAACACGCTTCCTCAGCTCATTGAGATCGGGGGAAATGCGGTGCGAAGGCAGCCCGATACGCTCGGCTCTTTCAAGCATCTTGACGACTGCCCCGGTTGCAATCATTGCCTTAGATGGAACGCAATCCCACAGATTGGCCGCTCCGCCAAGGACGTCCTTCTCAATGAGTGTAACGTCCGCACCAAGGCGTGCACCGTGCGTAGCAGCCTGAACTCCAGCTGGCCCGCCACCGATAATGACAAATTTCACTGAGTCTAACCTCGTGGTTGATAGATTCCAAAGACCGAACGCAAAGTGTCTGCAACTTCTCCGAGCGTCGCGCGACGTCGCAATGCTTCCCTCATAGGGTAAAGGAGATTCTCGCCTCCATGTGCACACTTTTCCAGGTCGGCAAGAGCACTGCTCACCGAGGCGCCGTCCCTGCCCTGCTTAAGAGCTTTGACTCGCGCCACCTGATGTGCCTGTAGCGAGGGGTCGATCGGAAACACCTCTGTGGATTCGGGTGCGGCATCAACAAACTCGTTAACACCAACGATTATCCGGGAGCCGGAATCTACTGCCTTTGCATATGCATAGGCTGCTTGCTCTATCTCGTCCTGCATGTAACCTGACTCGATCGCGTTCACGGCTCCTCCCATGGCGTCAATCTTCCCCAGATAGTCCCAAGCAAGTTGTTCAACCTGGTCCGTGAGAGTCTCCAGGTAAAATGCGCCGCCCAGAGGATCCGGAGTTTCTACGACACCAGATTCGAAGCCTATGATCTGCTGCGTCCTCAGCGCGATCTTTGCCGCCTTTTCCGTGGGGAGGCCTAAGGCTTCGTCGAAACCATTCGTATGCAGAGACTGCGTTCCGCCGAGAACGGCCGCCAGGGCCTGGATAGCCACCCGGATTATATTATTTTCGGGCTGCTGAGCAGTTAGCGTCGAGCCTCCCGTCTGCGTATGAAATCTGAGCAGCAAGGAGCGTTTGTCTTTTGCCCCGAAACGATCCGACATCACTCTGGCCCAGATTCGCCTCGAAGCACGAAACTTTGCCACCTCTTCGAAAAGGTTGTTATGGGCATTCCAGAAAAAAGACAGCCTTGGTGCAAAATCGTCAACGTCGAGCCCGGCGGCAATTGCTGCGTCCACATAAGCTATTCCGTTCGCAATCGTAAAGGCGATCTCCTGCACCGCCGTGGATCCTGCTTCGCGAATGTGGTATCCCGAGATAGAGATCGTGTTCCAATTTGGGAGATTGTCACGGCAGTATCTGAAAGTGTCTGTGATCAACCTCATTGAAGGCCTTGGGGGGTATATATAGGTACCGCGGGCAACATACTCTTTGAGGATGTCATTCTGAATGGTACCCCTCAACTGCTTCAATGGCACGCCGGCTTCCTCCGCTCCGAGCTCGTAGAGGAGGAGGAGTATTGCTGCGGTCGAATTTATGGTCATTGAAGTAGTCACGCTGGCTAACGGAATATCCTTGAACAGCAGCTTCATATCCTCGATGGAATCGATGGCGACTCCTACCTTGCCCACTTCGCCCTCAGCCCTCGGATGATCGGAGTCGTACCCCATCTGCGTAGGAAGATCAAACGCGCAACTCAGTCCCGTCTGACCAGCGCTGAGCAGGAACTTGAATCTTTCGTTAGTAGCCTCCGCAGTACCAAAGCCAGCATACTGCCGCATGGTCCAAAGCTTGGTGCGGTACATATCCTTGTAAACACCGCGTGTAAACGGCGCTTCGCCAGGCGCGCCAAGCTGAGCTTTCGGATCCCAATTTTGGAGCCTATCGGGCCCATAGACAGGATCTATCTCTATTCCTGAGTCAGTCTCGCGGTTGGAATTGGACATACTCAAAGACAATAATGCAAAAGGGTCCGGATTCCCAGTTGGGATCGGACCCTCAAGAGGTAGGCGTAGCGAGTTCGCCAGTCTATGCCGTGGCAAGAACCTTTGCGTGAGGCATGCAAAGGTGGTCGTACTCGGCAATGATAATCTCGTCAACATCCGGGCCACAGGCCGGGCATTTCGGATCCCTTCTCATCCTGAAGGTCCGGAAGGTCTCCTCAAGCGCGTCGTAGGCCAGTAGCCTGCCAACGAGCGGATCGCCCAGATCTAGCAGAAGCTTTATAGCCTCCATGGCCTGGATTGATCCGATGATTCCAGGAAGCACACCTAGAACACCGGCCTCGGCGCAGGAGGGTGCGAGCTCCGCCGGAGGTGGCTCGGGAACAAAGCACCTATAGCATGGGCCTTCGTACGGCTTGAACACAGTAACCTGGCCCTCGAATCTGAAGATCGAGCCGTGCACGACAGGAATTCTCTTTATCAAAGCGGCATCATTTACTAGGTATCTGGTTGGAAAGTTATCCATACCATCAACTATCACATCGTACCCGTCGATGATATCCAAAACATTTTCAGCACCAAGCCTGACATCGTAAGTAGTCACTTCGACATCAGGATTTAGAAGCGAAATAGTCCTCTTGGCAGACTCCACCTTGCGCTGCCCTATGCGCTCTACGTTATGGAGAATCTGACGTTG
>DAHVOF010000065.1 GCA_027318945.1 Actinomycetota bacterium
TCGATTACCCATGAAATTCCAGAGCTTCCAGGTATTGATCCTGCTTCCTCAGAAAGTATGGAGTCATTGGGAAACTGATCGCAAATGCTGTTAATCAAAAATGCTTCAGCCGCTTTATCGACGTCGGTGACCATATCGTTGATCGAGGATTTTGACGTTGCACTGTATTGGTTTTCGCCGTGTGTTTTGATGAGTGTCGCTGCGTCAAGAGCAAATTTCTTTGCTGCATCGAGGAAAGTTTGATAGCTTGTCATGTATCCAAGCTAGGCGCATTCAGGTGCTGGGGTGCCACCGAGTTCTAGCAGTTCAAGAATGTAATTTTGAAAGAACTATTCGGGGCGCATCGAGTGGGGCATTCGGATGCCCGGCTGGAAAAACGGTCCGAGTTGAAGTGTCTTATAGTAAAGCTGAGGCTTGCGATCATTGGCTGAAAAGGTTCATCGGGAGAGCGGGTACGTGGGTCGACTGTATTCAAAGGTTCCATCATCGGCGTTGGCATTCTACGCTCACCCTGATGACGCAGATGTTTCATGCGGCGCAACCTTGGCGCTTTGGGCCGACCTTGGCGTAAAGGTGGATCTTGTAGTTTGCGCCAAAGGCGAAAAGGGTACGATAAACCCTGGAAAGAATGTGACCCTGCTGGAATCAGAAAGGCTCGAGGAGGTTCGAGAGGCGAGCCGTGCCCTAGGCGTATCAGGAGTCGTGCACCTGGGGATTCCAGATGGCTGCGTCGAGAACACAGCCTCCTTTAGAGCAGTAATCGTAGGGCTCCTCAGACGCTTTAAGCCTGAGACCGTTCTTTGTCCGGATCCCACGGCCGTATTTTTCGGCTCGGGTTATTTTAACCACAGAGATCACCGAGAACTCGGATGGGCAGTTCTTGACTCGGTCTCGCCGGCTGCGAGCCTGCCTCACTATTTTCCCTCAGAAGGTCCGCCGCATCAGGTCGTCTCAGTCTTGCTTTCTGGCTCTCTCGAGGCTGATGTTTACGTGGACGTTAGGGCCTCCATTGGCAAGAAGCTCGAGGCAGTGCTGTGCCATCGGTCGCAAATTGGTGAACGCGAGGAGTGGATGCGAGAAGTGATCTCATCCAGAGCCAGGGAGACCGGAAAGGGCGTTGGCATAGCATACGCAGAAGCATTCAGGCTTCTCGAGTTGGGTAGCTAACTTCACTCCTCGCGTGGTGGGCGAGAAGGGATATTGAAGCACGGTCTTGTGGGTTGAATTGTCGTACCGCGATGGTGCTGGCAAAGGGTGGAGGAGCGGCGGGCGAGATGACATGGTTGGCTTTAGCATGGGGGCTCGTTGAAAGTAGCTCTGGCGATAAATAGGAGCGGGCCTGCTTTCGAAAAGAGCGTGTGAGGTGCGCTTCAGCGTTTCCGGCGGAAGTGAGTTTTTTCGCCAGGAACTGGATTTTCGTGCAACTTCCGTTATGTATTATTTACGTATCATGTAGTAGGATGTAGTTCGGAAAAGAAACTGAGGCACGAACGTACGAATGGCTGGCGTAGCAAAACTCCAGCGACGCGGGAAAGGAGGCGGAGGTGCCACTTTCAGAAGAAGAACACCGGATTCTCCAGGAGATTGAAAAGAATTTCTATGAAAACGATCCCGAGTTCGCGTCTCGTGTAAAGTCGGAAACCGTTTATCGGCATGCTGGAAGGAACATCAAGTGGGCTCTTCTCGGCTTTGTCGTCGGGTTGGCAGTGCTCATTATGACGTTTACCACCTCGGTGGTTCTGGGAAGCGTCGGTTTTTTGGTTATGCTTGGCTCATCCGTAATTTTTGAGCAAAATCTCCGCCGAATGGGCAAGGCAGGTTGGAACGAAATTTCAAACGGTAAAGGGCTCAGCTCGCAGTTGAACCGCATGTCGTCGAAGTTCGGCAAACACTTCGGCCAGAAAGGCTCCTGAAGATTTTTGATTCAGCTGTTATCATTTTTGGATGGAGCATTTCTTAGCGCTTGATATTGGCGGAACCAAATTCGGTAGTGGCGTCGTTTCTGAAAAGGGCGACGTCATTTCTTATTGTGTTGCTCCAACGCCGAAACTCGGGTCGGACGCGGAGCTATGGCAAGTGGCTAAAGCCCTTATGCACCAGGCAGTGCGTGAGTCGAAGCCTTACTCGATTTCTGCAGTCGGAATCGGATGTGGCGGTCCCATGGATCTCGAATCAGGTTGCGTGTCTCCGCTGAATATACCGGGTTGGCGGGACTTTCCCCTTCGAGCACTCACGGAGCAAGAGTTTGGAGTCGATGTTCATTTGGATAATGATGGCAAGGCCCTTACGCTTGGGGAAGGACTTTTTGGAAAGGCACGCGCGACGAGCAACTTTCTCGCGATGGTAGTTTCCACTGGTGTGGGCGGTGGAATTGTAATCGACGGCCGGTTGCTAAATGGGCGCCTTGGAAATGCGGGTCACGTCGGGCATGTGAATGTCGAGGAGAACGGGAACCTATGTCACTGTGGTGCCCGTGGCTGCCTGGAAGCTCAAGCGTCCGGGACGGCCATTTCCGAGTACTACGGTATGGATCCGCGACGCGCTACTGAAAGCGTCAAGGTCCGGTGTGGTACATATGTGGGGCGCGGGGTTGCCTCCGTAGCGTCACTGCTAGATCTCGATCTCGTCGTTGTGGGAGGATCCGTTGCGCTTGGCTTTGGACAGGTCTTTTTTGATGCTGCCCAGCGGGAACTGTCTGAGCGAGCGAGGCTGAGTTTTTCAAGCCAGGCGCAAATCGTGCCAGTTGAGCTCGGAGAGCATGGACCAATAATAGGCGCCGCCGCAGTTGCACTTTCACGGCGCAGGGGACTATTTTGAGTAATCGTTGCAGTGGCAGTAGCGGCGGATGGAAGGACTGTGCATGGATGTAGCGTATCCACCAGAAGCCCAGGCGTTTAGAGTTCGGGTTCGCGAGTTTTTGGGCCGCAATCTTCCTAAGGAGTGGCAAGGAACAGGTTCTTTGGATCCGGGCTTGGTGATCGGTTTTACCGAAGGTTGGCGGAAAATACTTTACGAGAATGGTTTACTTGCTCTTTCTTGGCCCAAAGAGTATGGCGGCGCGGGTCTTTCCCCTCTCGAACAGGTGGTAATGTCAGAGGAATTTGCCCGGGCTGGAGTTCCTTTTGGGGGACCGAACGACTCCTTCGGCATTCAGATGGTGGGAAATACGCTTATTTCGTGGGGTACCGAGGATCAGAAGAAGCGTTTCTTGCCGCGAATACTTTCGGGAGAGGATCGTTGGTGTCAAGGTTATTCTGAGCCAAATGCAGGGTCTGATCTGGCGAATGTAGGCACAAAAGCTGAGCTCGACGGGGATATTTGGGTCATCAACGGTCAGAAGATTTGGACCTCGGCAGGACATCTCGCAAATTGGATATTCGTTCTCGCCCGAACCGACCTTCGAGCTGAAAAGCATAAGGGAATCTCATTTCTGTTGGTGCCAATGGATCAGCCCGGCGTAGAAGTGAGGCCGATCAGGATGATGTCTGGCGAGTCAGAGTTCAACGAGGTGTTCTTCACTGATGCAGTTACTGCTTCCGAAAACATTGTGGGGAGGCCAGGTGATGGCTGGGCGGTCGCGATGACGCTGCTCGGTTATGAGAGGGGAGAGGCCGCGGCGACGCTCCCGATCCGATTCAGGAACGAACTCGACCGGTTGATAGTTTTCGCCAAGGAAACCGGCGCAGCAAAAGATCCACTCATAAGGCAGCGGCTTGCCTGGTGCTATGGGAAAGTCGAGATTATGAGGCTTCTCGGGCTCAGAACATTGACAAGTTTTTTGGCGGGGAAGAGCCCCGGTCCTGAAAGCTCGATTTCGAAGTTGTACTGGTCCGAATATCACAAAGTGGTGACCGAACTTGCGGTGGATATTTTGGGCACGAAGGCTCTTTACCCTTCAGGGAGGGCTCCGTCTAGCGCGTTTCGCACCGACGATCCTGGTGCGCCCAATTCATCAATGTCTTGGGTAATGACATTCCTGCATGCCAGGGCAGGAACCATTTACGCTGGGACTTCACAGATTCAGAGAAATATTCTTGGTGAGATGGTTCTCGGGCTTCCCAAAGAGCCAAGGCCCGTGCCGAGGTAAGTCGAACGAGCGTCGACGCGCGAAGATCATGAGGGCTGTGCTTGAGCCCGCGTTAGCATCGCGAAAGCTTGGAGCGAGCATTTGCAGTGGCGCGAGGATGCTGTTGTCCCTTCTTGTTTGAGTTTCGGAAATGATGCGGAAGTCGCTCAACGCAGATCGTGAAACCGCGAGCGTACGAGTCCAGACATATTTGGTGGCTGTGAGCTGTTGGATATCAGGCATCAAATTAGCGCGGCGTTTCATCCAGCAACTAAATGTGACGGGGAGTGACGCGCTGAGGTTGATTGCGCTTAATGAATACCTTGAAATTGTGGGGGAATTGATTTCCCGAAAGGGCGGAATGATCGCAACTCGCTATTTTGTAAGTCATGGAAAGTAAAGGCGTCTCGATGCGGACAAATCTGCGACTGGCCTCCTGGCTGTTGCGGTCCGCTCTAACGCTGATACCTCATAGCGACCTTTGGGTCATCGGCTTTATCGAGCTCAAGCGGTTTGCACGGCCTAGATGGTGGTCAAAGGCGCCCTTCCTTCCGATCCCGGGCTCTGACTACTGGCGATTCCGCATGGAATCGATTTATGGCGATGCCGGCGCAATGCCGTCGGGCAAGGATCTCATTGAATTTCTTCGGTGGTGTCTGGAAATTCGCTGACTATCCAGTAAACTCAGTTTCAGTATGCCAGTCGATCATCTGAATGGTGACGTGGAAAAACGAGCTAATTTCGTCGCTTGTTCTCTGCGCTCTGACGACCGCCGTACATCTGACCACTACGGGACCTACTGTTCTGACGCTCGAGGTACTCGGCACCGACTGGGACATTCGAGGTAGGCAGTGTCTAGAGCTCTCGTGCTGAACGTAAGCTACGAAGCTCTTGGAGTTGTTTCCAGCCGCAGGGCATTAGGGCTTGTTCTTTCGGGTAAGGCTCTATCACTTCATGAGGGCGAGGAGACATTCCATTCTCAGCACTTGAAGTTCACTGTTCCCTCGGTGGTGCGCCTCAACTATTTTGTGAGAGTTCCATATCCAACTCGTGTGGCGCTCAATAAAAGGTCCGTGTTCGCCAGGGATAATTACATCTGTCAGTATTGTGGTGCGCCTGCCGAAAACATCGACCATGTGATTCCACGTTCAAGGGGCGGACAGCATTGTTGGGAGAACGTGGTGGCGTCATGCAAGACCTGCAATTCGAAAAAGGAGGACCGGCTCCTCTCTGAAACAAGTTTTATTCTGCGAAGGCTTCCAATGGCGCCAAGGGGAAAGGCTTGGATCCATCTTCTCGGTGCAGTCAACGAGGACTGGGTGCCATACGTGGGGTCTAGCTCTATCTCCGCGTAGGGCGCAAGGTTGGTCTCGCCGTTAGTCTGGTCGGGTGACGTGTTGGCGAATCATAGAGGAGGTGGGGCTTGCATCTGACGTCCACGCGCAACCTATGCTCTATGTAAGCGAGCGAACGGCGAGGATTGTCGATGTCACTCGGAGCGCACTGGTTCTAGGATCCAGACAACGAGTTGGCAGCGTCGATGCAGGCGCGCTGGACGCTCTGAACGCAGAACTTGTAGTTCGCAGGTCAGGTGGAGGTGCTGTCTTCCTTTACCCAGGTGGACAGATGTGGGCCGATTTGGCTCTGCCAAAGTCCGACCCGCTTTTTGATGATGATATAAGGAAATCAGCGCTGACTGTGGGCGAGGTGTTTCTCAGACTCTTTTCAAGCCTTGGATGTGAAGAACTTGAGATGCACACGGGCGGGCTGACGGGTGGTGACGTGGGCCAGACTATCTGTTTTGGAGGTCTTGGCCCTGGAGAACTTACCCTAGAGGGCGCTAAGGTCGTTGGCATCTCGCAGCGCAGGACAGCTCAAGGGGTCGTATTCCAGTGCACCGTTTACATAAGGTACCCGCTTGAAGAGACACATCTGTTGATGTCAGGCGCAGGCATCAATCTTCCGGAACCGGGATACGCACTCGGGATTGCCCAGATCTCCGATGAGTTTGGTGCGATGACCGAGGCTGAGGCGAGAACGCGGCTCACAGATAGCTTCATCGACGCTTTGAATGCATTGTGCTGAATTATTGAATTGCAACCGAGGCCGATCCGGTAGCTAAAGACATGCGTAGCAGCCATCAGGACAACATCTAAAGCGACTGCGTCATTTGGGTATAGCGCGGAGTTCAAGCTTTATTTCTGAGCTTGAGTTGACGCCAGTCTTGCCTTCGAAGGACGCGGTTGGTACTCCGACACAGTTTCTAATCCAAGAATTATTCATATGCGACGCGCAATTTCTCCCGTCATAGCTCGATTTAGGGCAAGAAGTGATTGCTAAGTGGGAGGAAGTGGGTTAAAGTGGGTCGAAGTGGTGTGGGATGGATTTCCTGAGGGCTATCTTTGATGTTTCAGACGCAGCAGATGCAGGCAAAATTTTTTGGTGCTTACGAGCACTCTCTTGACGTCAAGGGACGCCTGACTCTGCCCTCGAAATTCAGAGTTCTTCTTAAAGAGAAATGCTTTGTTACAAGGTCACAGTACGACGATCCATGTCTCGTGCTTTGGGCCCAAGAGGACTTTTTTTCGTTTGCAACCTCAGTCCATAACCAAGATCTCTCTAATTCTTCTCTGCGCTGGAACATGAGGATCTGGGCGTCGGAGGCTTTTGATTTGGAAGCTGACAAAGCGGGAAGAATCGCCTTGCCCCTGGCTCTCCGCCGGTTCGCCGGCCTCGAGAGAGAAGTGCTTGTCCACGGTGCAATAGGAACGATCGAGCTTTGGAGCCCGGAGAGCTGGTCGGAGTCAAAGGCGAGGGCAGGAAAGTGACGGGCTCGGAGTTTGCCCACAGACCTGTGATGCTGGAAGACGTCCTTGAGCTGTTTGCCCCCGTGGAAACCGGAATCATCGTCGATGGCACGCTTGGTGCTGGCGGACACAGTCTAGGCTTGCTCGATCGTTCTCGAGAATTATGCGTGTTGGGAATAGATCGAGATCCATCTGCCATCGGAGCCGCTACTTCTAGACTTGCTGCTTACGCTCAACGGTTTGTCGCTCTTCACCGTGATTTCGATCAATTCGATCTCGCCCTGGAGGAAGCATGCGGGACCAATCGCGCATTTTGTGGAAGGGCCGCAGGATTATTGCTTGATCTGGGCGTGTCGTCACCGCAGCTTGAAGTAGGCGAGAGAGGGTTTTCCTACCGTGTGGAAGGTCCTCTCGATATGAGGATGGATCCTACTCGCGGCCAGACTGTCGCAAAGTATCTTGATTCGGTGTCTCTCCAGGAGCTGTCTCAGCTTCTGCGAGAGAATGGAGAGCACCGCTTTTCTTCCCGTATAGCCAGGGCAATTCTCGATGGTCGACCGTACCGCTCGACGGTCGAATTGGCCGAGGTCGTGAAATCCGCAATACCGGCTGCCGCCCGTCGCAGCGGAGGTCATCCGGCAACTCGAGTATTCCAGGCGTTACGCATCAAGGTCAACGATGAGCTTGAAAAGCTTCAAGTCGCCCTCGGAAAAGCTTTTGGACTGCTCTTGCCAGGTGGACGAATAGTCGTTCTTTCCTATCATTCCGGGGAGGATTCTATCGTCAAGTCCCTCTTTCGTGAACAGGTCACCGGTGGCTGCACATGTCCGCCACGTCTCGAGTGCGTTTGTGGTGCAAAACCCAGGGCGAAGTATTTAGTCAAGTCGAAGGCGCCATCCAAAGTTGAAATCGAAGAGAATCCGAGAGCAAGAAGTGCTCGCCTGAGATCAATTGAAATGCTCACTGCACCGGAGCAAGCAAAAGGTGCGGCAAATGGCTAAGACCCAGAAAGAGATGAGAGCGAGGATCGCGAGGTCTGCGAATGACAGCCGTG
>DAHVOF010000135.1 GCA_027318945.1 Actinomycetota bacterium
AAAGACTAAAAGGCATAGTTCCCAGCGATCTCAGTCCACAGCAACTTCAGCTTTATGACGCGATAACAGGTAGTCCAAGATCCAAGGGAGTCAGAGCAGTCCCGCTTGTTTCTGATGACGGCATTCTGCAGGGGCCCTTCAATTCGATGCTCCTGAGTCCCGAAGTGGGATTCGCATTGCAAGAACTTGGAAGCAAAGTCAGGTATAGCGAGAACCTTTCACCGCTTGAACGTGAAATTGCGATCCTGACTGTGGCGGCGCATATGGGTTCGGATTATGAGATTCAGGTCCATACGCGTGCTGCTCGCTTGGCCGGCCTTTCAGAGTCAAACATTACTAATATCTGCGAGCAGGAGCTGCCCGCTGAGGTCTCGAGCGTCGGGAAGCTGGCATGGCGAGTGGCGAGGGAGTTGGTTTCAACTGGGAAGTTGTCGGACGAACTGTGGGAATTGGCTACTTCATCAATTACGTTGGCTGGCCTTTACGATCTGGTGGTCATAGTCGGCTACTATCAGATTCTCGCGATGACCATGGCGGTTTTCGACTAGAGGCGGGATGTCGGCGCCTGCGCTCACCGTTATGCAGCAGACTGGCGGGCGGTTCTGAGAAACTTATTGTGGCCGCGACTTTGCGCCATCGCGAAGCTGAGTTAACCGATCCTTTCAGCGAAAAGCGGCGGTGTCAGATGATAACTGATTCTCGCGAGATGCTCCTTCTGGATTTCAGCGTTTTTGTTGGCGGGCATCGAGACCTGTAAGTCGATCTCGAGTGATTCTTGCAGGTTCTAAATCGAGATCCGGATGTTCTGTCGGAAATTTGTCTATGGTTAATTGGTCTACGGCTTGCGCACGCAGCAGGGCGTTAGAGATCTCAGGGCAGGTTAGGGATACGGGAGGACCCAATGAGCGATGAGGATGCTCAGGCATATATCGATGGGATGATACGAGATCGCGGGTATGTTCTCGAGTATCACAAGATCATGGCCAAGCAGGATTTCGAAGTGCTAACAGCGGCCAACAACATGATCGACGCGGCGTATCTGAAACAGAGGACTCTTGACCGTCGTACAAAGGAACTGATTTTCATCGTCAGCCTTACAGTTCTGCGCGCGCCCAAGGAACATATTCAAGGCCACATAAGGGTTGCGTTGAAGCTCGGAGTGTCGCCTTCAGAGATCCTTGAAGCCATTGAGATTGCCTTGCCTGAGGCGGGCGTGGTGGCTTTTCAGGGTGGCGTAGAGGCATGGGCTGAGGTCGTTGATGCCGAGGCTCTGGAGCCATCGGAAAATATCTAGTCGCCGACTTAGTAGAAGAGAATCACGGCGACTGACATTCGGCGATTTGTGCGTTTACACCGTGGCACGGTTAGATGGACGTGCGTAACGGGCGTCCGCTCCGGGCTGCTGAGGCTATGGCCGATTTTCTATTCGGCGTTTACTTTGGTTTTGGCTCGGTAATGAACCGGCCCAAGACATCCTTCCATTTTTCGGCGGTTCGTTGTCGCAGATCTTCGTCGATTAATGAACTTGAAAACATCTTGTCCCAGTCCTCTCTCCATCGGAAGGGCTTACATGCGTCAATGATCACCGTGCCGAGCGTGTAGTCCTCGATCGTTCTCTTCGCTGGAGTGAGGCCAGCTGGATTCGTAGGGCTGGTCCATCGATCCCTCTGTATATATATCTGCGAAGCGGGATCCATTCTGGAAGTAATCGCCCACTCCACCTGGTTGCGGTTGTTAGGGTCGATATCGTCATCGACGAGGACCAAGAAGCGTGGAGGACGATCACCAAGGCCCGACATCGCATAGTCGGCGATCCTAAGGGCTTGACCGGAGTAGTACTGTTTGATTGAGATCACGAAGTAGGGTCCTACCCTGCCCACATCCTTGATTCCCTCGAGTCCGGAGAGTTCGAGCATGTGCCAGGCCCGTGCCAATTTGGGAAATCCTCCTGCTGCCCCGCGGTTCTTGTAACGCAGGGTCGGTTCGCCGAGAATTATTGGGTGATTTCGATGGTAAATCGCGTTCACTCTAAGGGGTGGTTGCGGGAAGCCTGCGGAGTAGTATCCCTGCGCCTCTCCCCACGGAGCTTCCACCCGCAGCGGTTCATTATCCGGGTGCAGGATCTCGCCTTCCAGGACGACTTCTGAGGTGGATAGAAACGGCAATCCCGTGAGAGGTCCTCTGAGCACCTCGTATGGCTCGCCACGCAGGAATCCGCCAAATTCGAACTCGTTCTCATGGTAGCCAACGCCTTCGGAGGCCGCCACTAAGAAGGAGGGATCATGGCCGAGGCTGACTACGACTGGGCAGTTTTTCCCGAGCGCGAAGTACTTGTCTCTGATTACCTGGCCATTGTGACCGGCGGCCAAATGATGCCCCAACGTGTTTCTGTCATAGAGCATTCCTCGGTAGCACCCGACGTTGAGCTTTCCAGTCTCGGGGTCTTGTAGTACCGATGCTCCTCCGCTAACTAGGTATGGTCCGGCGTCTTTTTGGTGCCACAAGGGTGCGGGGAACTTGTAAAGGTCGACTTCATCGCCGTTCTGAATGTTCTCGAATGCCGGCCCATCTTCGACCTCTTGGTATCCAATCGGCGTGAGGTTATCCAGCTTGTTTCTCCACCACCTGGTCAGCTCCCCGCCTTTGAGACCGTCTGGGAAACCGTATACCAGCTGTGCCCTCTTGTACGAGTCAAGCGCATGGACGGCGATTCTCCAGCCGCTGGGATATCCCTTGATCTCATCGAAAAGCACCATGGGATGTTCCGGTGACCAGGCAGTTATCTCTGTGATGGAGCCGATATCTGAGTTTGTATCGGCTCCGAGGACCTTCGCAACTTCCCCAATTTTTTCAGCTTCTTCGATGAAGGCTCTAAGATCGCGAAAAGCCATGGTGACGATTACCCCCTGGAACTACACAGATTAATGCCTGTTTCAACCTAACGTCTTGATGTTTGCGACCAGGAACAGTTTGTTCATGGGCTTACATTAAGAGCTATCCAGCGCAAGGATAGCACTCTAAGTTCAATGCTTTGTTCTAGAACGCCCAACAAGGTCCAGGGTCTCGAAGAGACTCGAAGGCCTCGAGTCCAGTGGACTCGTTCCACCTTCGCGAGACTCACATAGCTTTGCAAAAAACGACAGCCCCGTCCGGTGAAATTTCGGTTCGATCAGCCCGCACTTCGTTTGGCTGGCTCGGATCGGATTGTAAAACCCAGTTTTTCATTCGAACCGATTGTAGCCAATTCGGACTTTACTGTCGCTATTTGCGGCGCTTTTGAGTGGTGATCCTTGACACTGCGACATTCTGGTGGTTTAGTGTTCACAGAGTGTAGTGAACAACTGTTCGGTTCAAGTGAACATTCCCATATCTCGTGTGGTGTTTTGGGGGAGAGTGTGAAGCCGGCGGCATTTGAGTATCGCAACTCCAGGGATGAAGACGAAGTCTTTGACCTGCTAACAAAGTATGGCTCGGAAGCAAAGGTCTTGGCGGGGGGCCAAAGCCTGATTCCGCTAATGAACTTTCGTTTAGTTAAGCCGAGCCTTGTGGTTGACATAAACGGCGTCTCTTCGCTCCGTGGGGTGAAAGTCTCTAGTTCAACATTGCGTCTGGGGGCGCTGACCAGACATGTTGAACTTGAGACCAGGCCGGACGTTGCCCAGGCCGCACCTCTGCTCTCTGCGGTAGCGCCCTATATCGGTCATCCGCAAATCCGCACGCGAGGCACCTTGGGCGGGAGTCTTTCCCACGCCGATCCGTCTGCCGAGCTGCCCGCTGCGATGGTAGCGCTCGACGCCACGATCCTGGTAAAGGGCGCTAGCGAAGAGCGGAGAGTCCAGGCGGAGGAGTTTTTCAAGTTTCACCTTACGGCCGATCTTGCAGTTGACGAGCTTGTTGTCGGCGTCGAGATACCTGTTTTCGGACCAAATCAGGGATTTGGGTTCCGAGAGGTATCTGCCAGGTTTGGCGACTTCGCGACGGTTGGCGCTCTCGCAGTTCTTAGTGTTGGTCCCGATGGGACGGTCGAGAGGTCGCGCGTGGTGTGCATGGCCGTTGGCCCCAAGCCGATTCGAATCGGGTCGGCGGAGAGCGTGTTGAATGGCAAGCAAATCAGTCCGGCGATCCTGGGTGAAGTGGCTGAGGCCGTAGCGGAGGCCCTCGATCCGATAGCCGATCTCAAGGCTTCAGCATCGTATAAGCGTCGCACAGCTGCAACCTTGGCTCGCCGTGCGGTAGAAGAAGCGTGGGAGATGACCGCGGGGAGGGTGTCATAGTGGAGCCGGTTCCAGTAAAAATTGTCTGCAATGGAACTGCCTACCAGCTGCAGGTCGAACCTCGCACCCTGTTGGCCGATCTCTTACGCTCCGATCTCGGTAGCAAGGGTACGCATATTGGCTGTGAGCACGGGGTGTGTGGGGCGTGCACGGTATTGGTAGATGGAGAGCCGATGCGGTCGTGTCTCATGCTTGCAGTTCAGGCTGATGGCCGCACTATCCAAACCGTCGAGTCGCTGGAGCTTCCCGACGGGAGCTTGAACGAGCTCCAGGAAAGTTTTCACGAGCATCATGGGCTCCAGTGCGGATACTGCACGTCTGGGATCCTGATGTCGCTGACTGCGCTTTTCAATGAGGACAAGGCACCCTCTGAAAGCCGCATCCGCGATTACATCCAGGGACACATCTGCCGCTGTACCGGATACCAGCAGATGATAGAGGCCTGCGTGGAGCTGAGCGGACTTCGTAGCAAGGAGCTGTCATGATCGGCGAAAGGATGACCCGTCGAGAAGACCTGAGGCTTTTGCGCGGCAAAGGCCAATTTGTAGATGACATCGATCTTCCCGGCGTGGCTCACATGGCAGTGGTCCGAAGCACGCAACCCCATGCCCGCATCCTTGGCATCCAGTGCGACGAAGCTCGCAGTCTTCCGGGCGTGCTGGGTGTATTCACCGCGAGTGAGCTAGAGCCCATGAACAGGGTATGGCCGGTTCATCTCGCGCACCCCGCGCTCAGGACAAACGACATGCGCGCACTGGCGGTTGACAAGGTGCGCTACGTTGGCGAGCCGGTGGCTGTGGTCGTTGCGGAAAGCCGCTACCTCGCTGAGGATGCCTGCGAACTTGTAGAGGTCGAGTACGAGCCACTCCCAAGCTCCGGCGATCTCCGGATCTCGCTCGAGATGGACACCAAGATACATGCCAATCTGGAGGACAACATCGCCGCTCACGTTGTTCAGCGGGCAGGCGATGTGGAGAAGGCGCTCGGTGATTCGCCCCATGTCATTCGGGAAACCCTGCGAATCACCCGCGGCGGCGGCCATTCCATGGAAGGACGGGCTGTAGCGGCGAAATACGACGTGTCGCTCGGCAACTACATAGTCTGGGACGCCAACCAGACTCCCCACCAGGTCCGCAGCCTGATCGCGCATTGCTACGGATTGCCGGAGGACAAGATAAGGGTCATAGCGCCACCTGATGTCGGCGGCGGATTTGGACCTAAGGCGGCGAAGTATCCCGAAGACGTTATCGTACCCTGGCTGGCAATGTTGCTGGGCAGGCCGGTCAAGTTTATCGAGGACCGCTACGAGCACTTTGTCTCATGCGCGCAGGAGCATCTCCAGGAGCACAACGTCGAGGTCGGTTTCACCGACGATGGCTTGTTGCTGGCGCTGAAGGACCACTTTTACCACGACATTGGCGCATACGCCAGCTCGTTGATCGTGCCGCTGATCGCGGGAACGACGGTGCCAGGCCCGTACCGCATTCCTAATCTGCATATCGAGTTCACCTCGGTCTTCACCAACAAGGTGCCAAGCGGATCGGTTCGAGGATCGGGCAGGCCTCAGGGCATCTACGTGATGGAGCGCATAATGGATATGGTCGCTGAGGAGCTCGAGCTCGATCCGGCGGAGGTCCGAAGGCGCAATCTCATACCGGCTGACGAGTTTCCTTACTCGGTGGGCCTTACCTTCAGAGACGGCAGTCCCCTGACCTATGACAGTGGAAACTACCCCGCACTTTTTCAAAAAGGATTGGATGCTATCGACTACGCAAAGCATCGCAATGTCCAAGAAGAGCTACGCAAAAAAGGGGTTTTACGGGGGATAGGCCTATCGATTGGTCTTGAAGGCGTCGGAATCGGCCCATTCGAAGGAGCGACGGTGCGGGTCGAATCCAGCGGGCGTGCGGTCGTGATTTTAGGGGCCCCTCCCCAAGGGCAGGGATTCGAGACAACTTATGCCCAGGTTTGTTCCGAGTTTTTGGGCATGGATCCCGAAGACATAGACGTGGTTACAGGAGACACGGCGACCATTCCCTACGGAATTGGCACCTTTGCCAGCAGGGTGGTGGCTAATGCCGGTCCGGCGCTGGCCAAAGCGGCTGCTGAAGTGCGCACCAAACTGCTCGAAACCGCATCGTCGCTGCTCGAGGCTTCTGTGGACGACCTTGAAGTCGTGCGCGGCGATGTAAGGGTGAAAGGCATGCAAGCGGGTGTGTCAATTGCACGCGTAGCTCAGGTGGCTAATGCCGGAGCGCCCGGCGTTTCCTTGCCCAAAGGGGCGGTCGCTGGGTTGAGCGCAACCGAGTACTTCGCGCCGGAAAGAGCGGGGTACTCGAGCAGCGTTCAGATCTGCGTGGTAGAGGTGGATCCTGAGACTGGCGAGGTCGAGATCATCGACTGGGTGGTTGGCCATGACTGCGGGCGGGTAATAAATCCCCTTCTGGTCGAGGGGCAGGTCTATGGCGGCATTGCTCACGGTTTGAGCAATGCGCTCTACGAGGAGTCGATTTACAGCGAGGATGGGGTTCCGCTCACGACCAGCTACCTGAACTACCCGATCCCTTCCGCCCGTGAATTGCCGGGTGTGCGACTTTACGACCAGGAGACGCTGAGCCCGCTCAACCCTCTTGGTGTCAAAGGTGCCGGAGAAGCCGGAACTTTGGGCGTGCCTGCCGTAATCATCGGCGCCGTCGAGGACGCTCTTAGGCCCTTCGGCGTAAAAATCAGAAGCTGTCCGCTTTCACCGGGCATGATCAGTGATCTCATTTACGAGGCTAAGTCACAGAAGGGAGAGACTATGTAGCCGGCGGGCTCTGTGGTCAGACGGCATGGGTTTGAACCTTTTCGCCGGGGGTGCTTTATGCGAAAGGGACCGAACCCGGATTTGCAATACATATTGGGCAATGAGTGGTCGGCACAGTTGCATAAGTGTGCCGGTCGAAGGGGGTGAGGTGCATAAATGGCTGAGTCACCAGGAAATCTGGCAGCCAGCGCCGCTACGATTGAGCAAAGTTCGAGGGGGTCTCGCGGCAATAGGACCGACTCGTCCGGCTTTTTATTTGATGTGCCATTTGACGGGAGGATCCCGTGGACCCAGCACCTGTTTCTTTCGGTGCAGAACATGCTGGTCATGGCCGGGCTATTCCTATTCCCGGGATTATTCGGAGTCACGTTCCACCTCAAGCCGACTGAAATTGCCGCTCTCTACGGGGCGGCGTTTGTCGTTGTGGGCTTCGGGACGATTCTTCAGGGCGTATTGTTTCTGAACATGCCGATGGTTCTCGGACCTTGGTCTGGCTCACTGGCGGGTCTGCTGGTGACCGGGAAGTTGTATGGGCTTGGGACGGCGTTCGGCTCGCTGACGATTGCTGCACTGATCATCACATTATTGTCGATACCGATTACCGGGGCATCGATCACCCAACGGGTGGCGAGCGGATTCAACGCGCCGATCCTCTCAGGTGGAATAGTGTTCATCACTGGCATCGGACTGACGCAAATAGGAGTCGTCAACTGGATTGGAACTCCCGGCCGGGTTGGCTTCGGCCTTGGGAACTGGATAGGCGGCGGTGTTGCCTTGCTGGTTGTGGCCGTCCTGTTTGCCTTTACCAAAGGCGTTTTTCGCGCCCTTGCAATGATCGTTGGCATCGTCGTCGGTTCATTTGTCTTTAGAGCCTTTGCTCCGGTCAGCTTCAGTGCGGTGTCTTCGGGGCCATGGCTTGCCGTTCCGTCATTTTTCCACTTTGGCTTTGGAGTAAATCTCACAGCAGTGATCCTTTTCCTGATCCTATTGCTGCCTCCGATCATTTCGGCGCTCGGATTTTATCCCGTAATCGGCGAGTGGGGCGGCGCGACGATAAGCAGCCGCCGCATGGCCTGGGGCGTTTTTGGGGTATCGCTGACCGGCATTGCGGCGGGCCTGCTGGGCACATTCTCTGGTGCGGTTTACCCCGAGAATGTGGGTCTGCTCCGCTCTTCGAAGGTTGGCAGCCGCTGGGTGACCGTGACGGCAGGCGCTCTGTTCATAGTTGTCGGGTTTGTATACAAGGTCGGCGCGGTGTTCGTGAGCGTACCGAGCGGGGTGATTGGCGCTGCCGCGGTTGCGATGTTTGCCATCATCATGGTCTCCGGAATCGAAATTCTGAGCCGAGTTGAATGGGTGCCGCGCAACATCGTGGTGCTGGGATTGCCGACGGTGCTATCCGTGGGAGGAGTATTTCTCGCTCCCGCGACATACGCGCACTATCCCTTGCTGGCAAGGGAATTGATCACCGAGCCATTGGTAACCGGTCCCATATTGCTGGTCATCTTCTTTTTAATAGACAAATTGTTGCCTCAAACAAGCAAGGCGAAGTGACGTAATGGCGCAATGGGAGCGGCCTGGGAACTACAGGCTCTTTAGCCTCTCCCAGAAACTTTGAGATGTTGAGATTTATGTTGCGGGTAAAAGTTAAATCTGAAAAGGAGAACTAAGTTGACTATTGAACAGGATAAAGACAAACCCAGTGGCGGTGCCGAGCCGAACAGCCCCCCTTCGGGCGATACAAGGGTGGTCTTGGATGTTCCCTTCAACGGGACGGTCCCTTGGACCCAGCACACGATAATGTCGATCCAGAACATCTTCGCCATAACAGGGATGTTTCTCTTTCCTGCCGTGCTGGGCATTGCGTTGCATCTTCCTTCCTCGAAAATTGCTGAGCTCTATGGAGCAACTTTCATAGTCACCGGACTTGGCACGATTCTTCAAGCGGTGATGGGACTCAAGCTTCCAATAGTTCTCGGGCCTTGGGCCGCCACGCTGGCGGCGCTCATCGCCGGCGGTCAGACAGCCGGAATCAAGACTGCATTCGGTTCCCTATTTGTGGCTGCCGTCATCTGGGCGGTTCTATCATTGCCGATCAGGGGCATCTCGGTAGTCGGCTTTGTGGGCCGGGCCTTCAGGGATCCGATAATGTACGGTGGAATCACCATCATGGCTATGACGGCTTTGACAAGCGTGACTGTCGTCAACTGGATCGGCACCCCGGTGCAACCTGGCTTCGGCGCGGCAAACTGGGTCGGCGGAGCAGTGGCTATCGTGGTTACTTTATTGGTGCTTGTCTTTGCGAGAGGATTCCTAAGGTCCGCTGCAATGATCTGCGGAATAATCCTTGGAGCGCTGGCATACTCCATATTCGTGCCCATCAAATTCACGGCCGTGTCGAAGTCGGCTTGGACTGTTTTCCCTCATCTGTTTCCTTTTGGATTTGCAGTCAGCTGGCTACTGGTCGTCTTGTTTTTTATCGTGATTCTTGCCAGCGTCGCTAGTTCCCTAGCTCTTTACAACCTTTGTTCAGAGTGGGCCGGCGAAACCCTTTCGGGCCAACGGATGGCCTGGGGAATCTTCGGTCAATCACTCACGTCGATCGTTGCAGGGGCAATTGGCGCCTTTACCACCACCGTATATCCGGATAACCTTGGAATTGTGAGATCCAGCAGGATAGGGAG
>DAHVOF010000163.1 GCA_027318945.1 Actinomycetota bacterium
CCTCGGAGAAATACACTCCGGCGACGAATATTCAGGGTGGGCATGGTCGACGTAGTAACGGGCTCCATTAGTAAGAACGGCGTTAACCAGATGGCTTTCAACCTCAGAGGGAGGAAAACTTTCCCTGGCAAAACCTCTTGCATCGTTCCCCGGAGTCTCGTCAATGAAGTCCCAACCGACATTGCCGTGAAGCTCATTGATATACGCGTTGATCAGCATGCTAGAAGCGGATATCGGATTAGCATCGCGAATTCCGTGGACCGCGATGCCATATTCCGTCTCGATGCCACAGACTTTTGCTACAGCCATACCTGCACCTTACCGCTAACTGGCGCGTGAGAGTCGGCTACTTGTACACAAAACACGCAAACGCCAATAAATTTCCCCGACCCTCATTTTCGGAGAAGGCACCGGCTGGATCTGCGTTAACACTGCTTACTCATGTGCTGGAGCCGGAACTCTCTGATATCCAGTCACACTTCCCTTCGTATCGAACTGGCAGCATCACTGCATCACGGAATGCCGACGCGAATTTTCGACCTCGGATTCGAATGCGCACTCGCCCTACTCGACAGGAAATAGGAAATTATTCTCGACTGGCTAGAGATACTGGCCGGTTCCGACCTTTTCGATCGCTCTTCCACCGGAGGAGTCCGACCCTTCGGACACCAGAGTGCGAACATATACGATGCGCTCACCCTTTTTACCTGATATCTTCGCCCAGTCGTCCGGATTGGTCGTGTTAGGAAGATCCTCGTGCTCCTTGTATTCCTTTGCAATCGACTGGATCAGGTCCGACGTCCTGATCCCGGAAAAATCGCCAGAGATTGCTCTTTTGATCGCAAGTTTCTTTGCACGCCGAACGATATTTTCGATCATTGCTCCAGACGCGAAATCTTTGAAGAAGAGAATCTCCTTATCACCGTTCTGGTACGTCACCTCCAAGAACCTGTTCGCTTCGTCGGTTCTGTACATTTCCTCAACTGTAGCCTCGATCATCGCCTTGATCGCCTTGTCCGGATCGCCGCCACCAATCGAATCAATCTCACCGCGATCGATCGGAAGATCCGCGGTCAAATACCTCGAGAAGATAGCCGCCGCACCGATCTCATTTGGCCGTTCAATCTTTATCTTCACGTCGAGCCTGCCTGGACGAAGGATTGCTGGGTCGATCAGATCCTCTCTATTAGAAGCCCCGATCACTATCACATTTCGCAAAGCCTCAACTCCATCGATCTCCGCAAGCAGCTGTGGAACAATCGTTGATTCCATATCGGAACTAATTCCAGTTCCACGCGTCCGAAAAAGCGAATCCATCTCGTCGAAGAAGACAATTACCGGCACTCCCTCCTCTGACTTCTCCCTCGCTCTCTGAAACACCAACCGTAGCTGACGCTCGGTCTCGCCAACGTATTTGTTCAGCAGCTCCGGGCCTTTGATGTTTAGGAAATAGCTCCTCACGCTAGAGCTTTGGTTCAACGCTGCAACTTTCTTTGCAAGCGAATTCGCGACAGCTTTCGCGATCAAAGTCTTTCCGCAACCCGGCGGACCGTACAATAGTATTCCCTTGGGAGCCGGAAGCTTGTACTCTCCGAAGAGCGACCGGTGCAGAAATGGCAGTTCAACAGCGTCAGTTATCTCTTCGATCTGCCTATCCAATCCACCGACGTCATCATAGGTGACGTCAGGCACCTCCTCAAGAATCAACTCTTCAACCTCGGGACGAGGAAGCTTCTCGAGAAGCAGGCTGGTACGGGAGTCGAACAACAGGGTGTCCCCGACCCGGAGCTTTACATCCAACAGGTCACCTGCGATTTCGGCAATTCTCTCCTCATCCGCCCGACCAACGATCAATGCACGTCCTTCGCCCTCGAACACGTCTTTCACTGTCACCACTTCTCCAACAATCTCTCTGCCACGGGCGTAAATGATCGTGAATGACTCGTTAAGTGCGACCTCTTGACCGGTTTTGAGCGAATCGAGCGCTATGTCGGGATGAACTGCAACTCTCATCTTTCGTCCAGATGAGAAAATATCCGCCGTGTCATCGTCATTGGGTCCAAGAAAGATTCCGTATGCCGACGGAGGCTGTGTTAGCTTTTCAACCTCTTCACGCAGGGTGGCGATATGCTCCCTAGCCTGCTGCAGGGTGAATGTGAGCTTCTCATTTCTGGATATTGCCTGGGTCAGCTGGCCGTTCACCTCGAGTAACTTTTCCTCGAGTGTGCGTACTCTTAGAGGTGCATCTTGAAGTCTTCGCCGCAAATCCTTGATCTCAGACTGGAGGGCGTTTACCTTCTCTTCGGCGGTAATCCCCGCGTCAAAGCTCATCTCTTCCCCATTACCATACTGCGACATCCAATCACCTCCCGATATTCACCAAACTACACCAATGAGAATCCTTCCACAGAAGAGATTCATCCACTTTTTCGCAACGGTAGAACACTTGAACATAGAAAATCTGCCAAATGCTTTCGCCAACGAAAAATAGCTTGGTGTGAAATTTTCCGATGTCTCCACCAACACGCAACTCCGAAAAACCGATCGACTAGGACCTCTTTGAACCAATTGTGGGCCAAGCCCACTTAGCTCAACGCCGAAAATGCAGATTTCGAGCCGATGAACCAATCATCATGATTCGACCTAATTGCAAATGCTGCTGAGGTCCCCAGTCTCAACTCGAATGCTCACCCGCAATTAATTCCAGAGCTTCGCAGTTTAGAGAGATTAACTTGTTCTCCCGCGTGAAGACGGGAGATTCCTGCCGTGCCGCGTAGCACGTGGCAATTCCGGGTTTCCTGCTTTCAATGGGCTACGCCACAGTAAGCTGTCGTCTTACCGGCGCTCCACAGGCTGTCGCCGCCAGTCCGAACGAAGTTGCATCCCTTCAAGTATGGCTCGCTACGACGAGATCCACAAACATATAGACATTGTATCTTCGTGCTCCACCTCAACTTGGTTTTCAGCAGCAAGTACCCCCACAAGGTGTCCGGTGACCCGCATCTGCGACGGGTAGAAGAGATCACGGGCTGCCTCCGAAGCCCTCGTGCGCGAGTTGACCGAGTTCAACAACGAGAGCAGTCATGTCCACCTTCTCACGAACTTCCCGCCAAAGGTCGCACCGAGCCCTCAGGTCGACAGGATCAAGAAATGGACATTCCGGAAACTCCGCCAGAACTTCCCGACCTGGTCCGGCAATACCACCTACAGGACAAGCTCTAATCTCGGTCGTATTTCGCAGGATCGGTCGGAGGAGCACCCATCAGCATCCAGCGGCAGTACATCGAACGGCAGAATCGCCCTGACGAGCATAGGATGTTTTCACCTCCGGGCTGAAGGATTTGTGTGGAGCACTGGCAACCACTTGGGTAGCTTGGATCGGCTCCCACGCTGTCAGCCCAGCAGGCGACAACGCATTTTCAATGCCGTGGTCCTCGAAGTAGTCGACAAGGTTCAAACCAAAAAACAACCCGCATTTTTGATTTTTCCGCTGAACTTGGTAAAATCGCGCACAACTCCTAATGGCTAATCCTCAGGGAGTGCCCTGCCTAGCGGAGCAGTTGGAGCCGTGCTAAAGTACGACGGTTTAACACAACATTGATGTTACATTGTAGATAGTTTGTTGAATTCTGTAAGACTTAGAGCATTGATTCAAAAGCTTGATTTGTATTGAGAGGAATCGACTATGAAGGTCTGGATAGACCAGGATCTCTGTACGGGAGATGGACTTTGCGAGGAGATTTGCCCTGACGTCTTCACGCTTCAGGATGACGGCATCGCATATGTCAAGGACAATGGTAACATTTGCAATGACCCAGGTGGATCCGCACAGATGGCCCAGGTCCCGGGCGAACTAGAGGATGCAGTCACCGAAGCCTCGGAAGAGTGCCCCGGCGAGTGCATTTTCATCGAGTTTGACTGACTTGCCGGCTTTTTGCAGCCTCGCCAGCCAGAAGTGCGCCGCATGTGAAATTTGATTATCAAGACGCCGTTTTCCTGAGGTGGCGGCGTCTTGATATGGTCTGGGACATTCTCAACCATCAAAGTCAATCGAAGTCGTGGCTTGGGATTTTAGCTTTCCCACGAATTCCCGAAAGAGCAGGTATATATCTTGCAAACGTCAGGAATCCGGTGTGTGCAACCATACGATGATCTGGCCTCACCGCCCTACCCTCGATGTACCATCCTCTTTCCAAGACCTCTAATGTCCGCACATAAGTGAACCCGGCAAAATCCAAGGAATGCTTGAACTGGGCCACCTGGTTGATCGACGTTTGATACGCGCACACTCTTGCACCGTCGACGAGCGCCCCACTAAGGTGAGGAACTACCCTCCACGGCTCCGGAAGATCCAATATAACTCGATCGAACCCTGTCTCGTCGATACCCGAGTAGATATCCTTTATCAATACCCTGTACGTGCCAACGATTCCCTTTCTCGGAAGCAAGGCCACGTTCTTTAAGGCAATCTCGGCAAAATCCTCCCTCACCTCGTAACCGGTGACACTCGCCCCAGCACGCACCAGAGCCATCGACATCGCACCTGAGCCAACACCCGCCTCTAAAACGTTCGCCCCAGGGAAAATATCTGCGTGAATCAGAATTGCCGCAACGTCCTTGGGATAAATCACCTGAGCTCCGCGTGGCATCTTCAGAATTGTGTCATCTAAGCCAGGAATTAGGGCAATAAAATGGGCGCCGGTATTGGTCGTGTAAAGAAAACCATCCGGTTTGCCGAGTAAATCATCGTGCAGCACATATCCCGCATGCGTATGGCTCTGACCTCCCTCCCTTAACTTGATAAAGGCTTCACGCCCCTTCGAATCAATGAGAAGAGCCCTACAACCGGGCGCAAAAATGTCTATTGGCTCTGCAGACTCGCTTGGTTCCAGGAGGAACACCTTTTCGGCTGGCGTAGAAACACCTTCCGATTGAACTCCCTCCACTTGAATGATACTTTCTTCCATGGCAGCCTCATGATAGCGGATTGTATGGACCCTGCGGCATGGATTTCCTCAACAGACGAAGCCACTAAGTGCCTAAAGCACGAACCGTCGCGCCTTCGCCAAATTTTGCACACACACCGCCGCAAACCAACGCGTCGTACACGATATACCTACGACTCATTTATCGTCATCAGCACTTTCAAGCCGTAAGATATGCCCCCCTACTTCCCGCACTCTCACGCGACCGGTGCTTGCGAGGTTCAGTAACGCTTTGACTCTTTGGGTAGATTCGAAATCGAAATAGTCTGACC
>DAHVOF010000168.1 GCA_027318945.1 Actinomycetota bacterium
AGGGCGTGTATCAGATTCCCAAAATTACCTACGATGTGGCAGTGGCTCTTACAAACACTACTCCCGTAGGAGCTTTTCGAGGGGCCGGTCGCCCAGAAGCTGCAGCCTTTCTTGAAAGGATCATGGACATCGCGGCTGACAAGCTCGAGATCGATCCCGTAGATTTGCGAAAGAGAAACCTGATCCCGAGTTCTTCCTTTCCCATGAAAACTATTCCGGGAGCCGTTTATGACTCGGGAAATTATCAGTCTGCGCTGGACGCAGCTCTCTCGCACGCCGGTTACAAGGAACTAAGGGCTGAACAAGCTGAACGAATCGCCCAGGGAAGCAAAAAGCTCCTAGGCGTTGGGGTATCCACGTATGTAGAGGTAACCGCAGGGGGCGGCACATCAGAATATTCGTCTGTACAGATTTTTCCAGACGGGACCGCATCAATAAAAGTGGGAACGTCCGCCCATGGACAGGGGCATGCGACATCCTTCGCGATGATCGTCTCCGACAGGTTTGGCATCTCCATGGATAAGATCAAGTTCATCCAATCGGATACTTCACAGGTTCCAACTGGCGGGGGTACCGGTGGGTCGAGGTCACTCCAGATCGGCGGCTCAGCAGTGGCCAGCGCCAGCGAAGCACTTTTCCAAAAGGCCAAGGAGCTTGCGGCAGCGCATTTGGAGGCAAGCTCAGACGACATCATTCAAACCGACGGTGGGCTTTCCGTAGCGGGGGTTCCGTCGTCGGAAATCAGCTGGGGAGAACTCGCTGCAATTTCCGACAGCAAGGGCGAACCGTTGGTCGTGAGCCTTGATTTCGAACAAGAAGGCGCCACTTTCCCATTTGGATCTCATGTAAGCGTGGTTGAAGTTGATATCGAGACGGGAAAAGTGACCCCTTTGCGCCACGTAGCTGTCGACGACTGCGGAAGAATCCTCAATCCGCTTTTGGTCCACGGACAGCAGCACGGCGGGATAGCGCAAGGCATGGCACAGGTCCTTTGGGAACAGTTTGTCTACGACGAAAATGGCAACCCCCTGACAAGCACTTTGGCCGAGTACGCAATTCCAAGCGCAGCTGAGTTCCCCTCTTTTGAGGTGCTAAATACTGAGACGCCCACAGCCTTGAACCCGCTGGGAGCAAAAGGCATCGGCGAATCGGGAACTATAGGTGCGATGCCCGCTGTTCACAACGCAATAATTGACGCGATTTCGCACCTGGGGATCAGCCACATCGACATGCCCTGTACTCCAGAACGGGTCTGGCAGGCAATAGATGCCGCCTCTAAAGGCCGTGAACAGCAGATCTGGACAGAGCCCCCTGACTTCTTTGACCAACTTCCATACAGAGATGCCGCGATGCAACCCGAGGCGTCGGAAGTAGACATATAACGTACTTGGGAAGTTACGATTTCGATGGCGTCCCAATTGCGACTAATCTCGCGGATTTGGCGGATCCAGCTACCGGTTCACGGTGTCCATAACTGCGTAACGATCCCCCGACGTAGCGCCCTTGGGAAATGCGTTTTCGATCGCTTCAAACTCGTGTTCCGACAATGAAACCGATACCGCGGCTGCATTCTCCTCGAGACGGCTGATCTTGCGGGTGCCTGGAATTGCAACAATACCTTCAGGACGTCGCAATACCCATGCCAGCGCGAGCTGGGCCGGGGTCACGCCTATCGCATCGGCGATTTCCATTACCTTGTCGGCCCGTGCAAGATTCTTTTCGAAGTTCTCACCCTGGAAACGAGGGTATCTCCTTCGCGCATCTTTCTCGTCCAAACCATCTAGATTGCGAATCTGCCCGGCGAGAATTCCTCTGCCTAGCGGGGAATACGCTACGAAACCCACACCAAGCTCTCTGACCGTTTGGAATATTTCATCTTCGGGATCCCTACTCCAAATCGAGTATTCGGTTTGCAACGCTGAAATCGGATAGGTCGCATGAGCACGCTTCAGCGTAGCTGGAGCCGCCTCAGACATGCCGAGAAACCGAACTTTACCAGCTTCGACAAGCTCTGACATGGCTCCGATCGTCTCCTCTATCGGGACCCGGGTGTCAACTCGGTGCTGGTAGTAAAGATCTATAACGTCCACTCCCAAACGCAGGAGAGAAGCGTCACATGACTTCCTGACATATTCTGGATCTCCCCTCACGCCTAGATGTTCGCCGTTGTCTCCGCGTGCATTCCCAAACTTCGTCGCGACGATAGCGTCACCGCGCCTCTTTGATATTGCCTTTCCCACGAGGACTTCGTTGGTAAAAGGGCCATACATGTCCGCCGTATCTAAAAAGTTGATCCCCAGGTCGAGTGCCCGGTTTATGACTCGAATCGATTCCGAACTGTCGGACGGACCATAAAACTCGCTCATTCCCATGCACCCTAGGCCGATTGCAGAAACCCTGAGACCTTGGGATCCTAGATTACGCTGTTCCATATCACACTCCTTGATGCGGCGATGTCCGATATGCGGAGCATTTTCTTGTGATTATTCGCACCCTGCAAAGATGTTCGATCTATCCCATTTTATGGCTGAAGTTTGCCGGAACCCCTTGCCGTAAATGCCCTGCGGCACACTCCAATCAGGGTTGCGCCCCAATTCTCGAAATCCCCTCATCAGCCACGACTCTATTTCCCAGCCGGCTGACCAATTCCGCTTAGCGATCCCAATACGCCGATAAACGCCGAACCTGGGCTTCAGCCCGTTGTTCCCGAGTGATACTCGAGACCCGGTCATGAGCTGGCACCATCTGCGACTGCCAAAAATGCTGCCACTAAGTCTTTCTTGCCGATCTTCTGATGGTTTGAAAGCCTTGGCACCGTAGCGGGAGCGCGTCTCCGAACTGAAGTTTCACGCTCAAAAAATCGATTAGATGCCCCCCACAGCCTCACCGTGGAAAATCGTGAAGGAGCGACGGTAGGAAGGCTTTTCCCCAGTGAACTCACCGAAGCAACGGCTTCCCATCGAACCGTTTCTTCAAGGCGCGTCCTTCACCAAATCGGCCCTTTTGGAGATGGCTATCCAGCCGGTCTGATCCGCGCACCGTCAAGAAGACCCGATAGCAGGTTCTACCAGCGCTCTAAAGTTACTGCCGCTCCCCGCTAAAAAACCTGCGAGAATGGATAGATGCAATAAGCACCGAGGCTACTTGAAAGGAAGCCATGACCAGTGCGCAGGTGGGAATATTCGCCATCGGAAACTCCTCCCACGTTTACATGGAGTTCAGCACCCTAGAAGGCGTCGATGGCCCCGAATTGATAAGGTCCGTGGCCAACTTGGCAATTCACCAAGGGACTGTCGATGGTAGTAACATGGTGGTCGGAATTCGGCCCTCGCTATGGAACTCGGCTAGCAATGGCGCTGCTCCCCTGGGATTATTCGATTTCAAAGATCCGATAGTCGGACCAGACGGATTTACCCTCCCGGCCACACAGCGGGACCTTTGGGTCTGGTTGGCCAGCGCGTCTCCCGGTCAGACACTCGACGCGGCATTCGCTACGGTCGATGCCCTCACGCCCCTCGCCATCAAGAACGAGGAGATACCCGGATGGCATTACCGTCAGAATCGTGACCTCATCGGATTTATAGACGGATCCGCAAATCCGGTGCTGCTCGAAGCGCCCGAGGTGGCGCTCGTACCGCCGGGCAGCCCGGGAGAATATGGAAGCGTCCTGCTGTTTCAGCGTTGGCGCCATGATCTTCACTCGTTTGAACAGCTCTCCGTATCCGATCAGGAGAAGGTGATCGGACGCACTAAGCAAGATAGCGAGGAGTTCGATGCGGCTTCACTCCCCTCGAACTCGCACGTCGCCCGCACAACTTTAGCCGCCGACGGAGAAGAGCTACCGATTTTCCGGCGCAACACCTCCTATGGCACCACGTCAGACAATGGGACTGTTTTCGTGGGTTTCAGCAAAGAACAGAGCAGGCTGCACACCATGCTCGAAAGGATGGCCGGCGTGCATGACGGCTGCAGAGATGCGTTGACGTACTATTCAACGCCCTTGACAGGCAGCTACTACTTTGTTCCGTCGGCGAATGCATTACAGAGATTCTCATAGGCGAATGATTATGATTCCGGCTAGGCACGAAGGTCAAGTGATTCCGGCAGGCACAGCTAAAGAGACACAATCGCTACCGAAGTTGAGTCCGGCCGGAAGTGACGATTTCGGGACGGGCGATTGATTGTACATGGCTGTAACCAGATCTATCGGACCTTGCCGGAAACCTCTTATTCACGACAAGTTTGTCGACAAGATGTTCGCGGCGTGGCAGTCAACCTTGGCTCCACTCAAGGCGATGGATACCCGATTTGATTTGACACCCATCCTCCGCCTTGCCATAAGACCAGATTCAGTGATGCGACACCATATTCGTCGCCGTTGCTGCGGCGCTTGTCACAGATACGATCAAGCACGTAGTCAAGACTCCCGAAATACGATCTGACTTCTAGCGGCGCCTCCCGGCCTTGTGCCGCGAACCACGATCTAGCATTTGAGGGATGCTATGGGCAGAGTGCGCAGGACGCTAGACAAGCTGCCTCCATTTTGAACCCAGTATAGGGTGCCGCCAACTTGGTGCACCTGTGAGTATTCAGCCGATCTTTCTGCTCCTGCCGGAAGCCCCTTCACAGGACACCAGCTCTTGGCACCGCGCAAGAGAATGTACCAGCCATAATCGCCGCCGCGCTGACCGGTAAGAAGCATTGTGCCACTGGAGAGCATCTGCAGATCCGACCCCAGGCTTTTCATCCCGCCCCCAGGTGCTGCTCCAGGCGGAAGCGGCATGGAAACCACCGTCCACCTCATGCCGCCGTCGGTAGACTCGCGCACAAGGTACTGCGAACCCGTTGAAATCAGCAGCTCGCCTGCTGGTGAGATCGGAACCATTTGTGTCGCCCAGCATGCCTGCACCTTGTCCGGCCACGACGCTGCCTGCCACGAAACTCCCCCATCCTTAGAGTAGAGAATGGCTTGTGTACTGCCGTTCATGGCACAGTTTCCTGGCAGGTAGGAGCCGAAGGCGACGCACGGACCGCTGGCCGGGCATTGGAATGTCCCCGAAGCCCAGGTGGACTCGCCGCTATGGAGCACCTCGACAAGCGGAACAGCTGCCGAACTAGGATTCGTCCCGGCATTTTTGCCGCCGCCATTGGGCGCGAACAGGGCAAGTAGCGAGCTACCCTTGTATCGAAAACCTGCAAAACCACCTGAAGATGCTCCCGACGGAACTGGAATCGGACTCCAACTTCCGCCTTTATTGGATGTTTCCAATGCGACGGTTACGAATGGTGGAGCTTGAAAGTGCGGCGCTACGATGAATGCCGCGACTATCATCTTGCCTGCGCTTCCCGCATCGGCGAGAGCTACGGACACGCAGTTGGGCAACGAAGCCCCCATCAATCCAAATCCAAGCGATTTGAGTTCCCTGCCCGCCGCAACCGTCGAGAAGCTCTCCTTGCCGCTCGGCCCCACCACGCCTATCTCCCCTCCACTGCACCAAGCCACTTGACCCGGATTGGCTGGATTTTCGGATACCGGCGACGCTCCATCATAGACAGCTTCGCCAAGCCTCGAAGTGTTGAGACTGGCCAGGGATGGGGGCGCGCCGACGGTGAACGCGCCATGGCCGATGAGCATCTCTGCGGCGCCATTGGTGGCGCTACTCAAGGTCATTTCGCTGGT
Organism: Actinomycetota bacterium; assembly: GCA_027318945.1. GTDB lineage: Bacteria > Actinomycetota > Acidimicrobiia > Acidimicrobiales > Acidimicrobiaceae > SCQM01. Next base: position 5,681 of record DAHVOF010000168.1, read on the forward strand.
TGGAGGAAGGCCGGGAGATATTTTCAGCGCATATTGATAAGGATGATCTGAACCCAAAACGGTTATGAGCGGGACAAATCCGGTCACCTTGATTACATTGCCTGGAAATACGGCGGTTTCTGAGACGCCAAGCTTCCCGCAGGAGGACGACTTCGTACACCACGGGGCTATTCCCGATGTTGAGTAGAGATTGAACACGGCCGAACCTTCCGGAGCACCCAGACTGCAGCCTTTGATTACGGTGAGACATCCCATG